>MTNI01000084.1 GCA_002011415.1 Candidatus Acetothermia bacterium JdFR-47 | reverse complement strand
CCACCGCGCCCTGGGGGCCAAGATCGCCTCGTTCGCCGGCTACGAGATGCCCCTCTGGTACACCTCTGCCTTGGAAGAACACCGGGCGGTGCGGGAGCGAGCAGGGCTCTTCGACCTGGGGCACATGGGAGTGTTCGAGGTGGCCGGCCGCTATGCCGAGTCCTTCCTGAACCTGATTACCACCAACTACGCCGGTTGGCTGCACCCCGGGCAGTCCCAGTATGCCTTCCTCCTGGACCCCCGGGGCCAGGTGATCGACGACCTCCTGGTCTACCGGCGAGGGAAAGACCAATTTCTCCTGGTGGTGAACGCCGTCAATGAGGGCAAGGACTGGGACTGGCTCGTCAAGGTGAACTCGGGGGAGGTGCTACTTGACCCGGACCGCCCCTGGATCGAGCCCGACGGGGAGGTGGTGCTCCGGGACCTCAAAGCCCCCGGGGCCGAGGACGGCCGGGTGGACATCGCCCTCCAGGGGCCGGCGTCGCGGAAGGTCCTCTCCCGGCTCCTTTCCCCACGGGACCAGCGGCGCCTCTTTGCCCTCAGGCGCACGGAGTTCCTGGAACTGAAGGTGGACGGCAAGGACGTCATCTGCGCCCGCACCGGCTACACCGGGGAGCCCCTGGGTTATGAGCTCTACGTCCACCCCGGGGATGCAAAGGAGATCTGGCAGCTGGTCCTGGACGCGGGGAAGCCCTTTGGGGTCCTCCCCTGCGGCCTGGCGGCCCGGGACTCACTGCGCACCGAGGCCGGGCTCCCCTTATACGGCCACGAGCTCGCCGGGGACCACGGGGTGCTCCCCCACGAGGCGGGCTTCGCCCCCTACGTTAAGCTCCACAAGCCGTTCTTCGTNGGCCGGGCTGCCTACCTCAAAGCCCTGGAGGACTGGTCTCGGGAGATCGTGAGGTTCAAGGTCGCGCCTGGGGCCCGGCCGATCCGGGCCGGGGCCGGGGTGGTGGATAGGACCGGCCAGCTTGTCGGCTGGGTGACGAGCTGCGTGGCCTTGGACGACGGGCAAGTGGGGATGGCGCTCCTGTGGCGGCGGGGCGTCACCGTGGGAACCCAACTCGGGTTCCTGCTCGGCCGGGGGGAACTCCCGCAGCGGCTCGAGCCCGGAGCAAGGCTCCCCCTCATCGCCTGGGGAGAGGTCGTCCCCCGCTTCCCGGAGCGCAAACTCCTCCCCCGGGTGGGGGACGAGTGAGCTAAAACTCCTGCCGGGGGGGCCGGAGCATGAGCCGGTCTATCTGGGCTCGGGGCGGCTCCCCCAGGCGAAGGACCCGGTACACCGCCTCGGTAATGGGCATTTCCACCCCAAGCCTTTGGGCGAGGTGCCACAGGGCCTCCACCGCGTACACCCCCTCGGCCACCATCCGCATGCCAGACAAGATCTCGGAGAGGCGCTCCCCTTGGCCGATGCGGAAGCCCACCCGACGGTTGCGCGAGTGCTCGCTCATTGCAGTGACCACCAGGTCCCCGAGGCCAGCCAGTCCGTAGAAGGTCTCGGGCCTGGCCCCCACCGCCTGGCCGAAGCGGGCCATCTCCGCCAGGCCCCGAGTGATGAGGGCGGCCCGGGTGTTGTCCCCGTAGCCGAGGCCGTCTGAGATCCCGGTCCCGATGGCGAGCACGTTCTTCACCACCCCGCAGTACTCCACACCCAAGAGGTCGTCCGAGAGGTACACCCGAAACCGAGGGGTCATGAGGAGACGCTGAAGGCGGGCCCCCAGGCTCAGGTCCTCCCCGGCCAGGACCACGGCCGTGGGGTGATCCCGCCCTACTTCTTCGGCGTGGCTGGGCCCGGACAGGGCGAACAACGGATGTCCCGGCAGGGCCTCGGCCAGGATCTCAGACATGCGCCGGCCCGTGCCTTGCTCCAGGCCCTTGGCCAGGTGCACGACCGGGACCCCCTCGGGCAGATGAGGCGCAGTTTTGGCAGCTACCTCGCCCATGGCAAGCTAGGTACGGCCAGGAATACGGCCTCTGCCCCGGAGAGGGCGGAGGCAAGGTCCGAGGTGATCACAAGCGCCTTAGGAAGCCGTACCCCGGGGAGGTAGTCGTGGTTCTCCCGGGCGCGGCGCAGGGCAGCGGCGTGTTCGGGGCGCCTCGCCCACAGCGTGACCGCATGGCCAGCCCGGGCGAGGAGCCGGGCGAAGGCCGTGCCCCAGCTCCCCGCCCCTAAAACAGCGGCCCTCAACCGCTCAGGGCGCTCCGACGGGCTCCCCGACCTGGGACCTGATCCACTCCAGGGCCGCGGCAAGCTCGGGATCCTCCCCTTCTGTCCCCTCCTCGGCCTCCACCAGGATGTCCGGAGTAAGGCCCACGTCCTGCACGGGGTGGCCACTGGGAGTGAAGTACTCCCCGGTGGTGAGCTTGATGGCGGAGCCGTCTGGAAGCCGCATCACGAACTCCTGGATCAGGCCCTTGCCGAAGGTCTTCCTCCCCACGAGCACCCCGACCTTATGGTCCTGGATGGCCCCGGCCACGATCTCGGAGGCGGAGGCCGTGCCCTCGTTTACAAGCACCGCCAGGGGCACGTTGGGGAAGCTGTTCCCCCGGGAGGAGTAGGTGCGGCTGCCGAAAGCTGGGCCCGAAGTGCGCACGATGATGCCCTTGTCGATGAAGTAGCTCGCCACATCCACCGCGGCCGAGAGAAGCCCCCCGGGGTTGTAGCGCAGGTCGAGGATCACGCCCTGGAGTTCGTCCAAGGGGAAGCTGTATAGGACCTTCCCCAGCTCCGCGGGGGTGTCGAAGTCGAACCTGAGAAGCCGCACGTAACCCACGTGCTCGTCCTCGAGGTACTCCGCCCGCACCGGGTCCACGTGGATCCTGGCCCGCACGATGGTGATGTCCTCTACCGTACCGTCAGGGTGCTGCACGGTCAGGGTCACTGGAGTGCCTTCGGGCCCCCGGATGCGCATGGAGGCCTCCTCCAGGGTCCACCCCTCGGTGGATTCGCCGTCCACGGCCTGGATCCAGTCCCCGGGCTTGATCCCCGCGGCCTCGGCTGGGGTGCCGGGCAGCGGGGAGACCACCGTGACCTTGCCGTCCCGGATGGTGATCTCCATCCCTACCCCAGAGTACTCCCCCTTCAGCGACTCCTGCCAGCGGGAGTACTCCTCGGGTTCGAAGAAGGTGGAGTAAGGGTCACCGAGGGCCCCTATCACCCCCCGCAGCGCTCCGTGCAGGAGGTCCTGGTCCTCCACCTGATCGGCCCGGTAGTAATAGGTGTGAATGAGCCGGTACACATCGTAAAGAGGGGAGAAGAGGTCGGCGCTTTGGTTCGCCCCCAGGGCGATGAAGCTGAGCGCCGCAAGCACGAGCAAGAAAGCCCTACGCACAATTGCCTCCTACTAGCCGACTCCGATGGCCCGGGCCACACGCAGGAGTTCCGGATCCACGGGCTTGGGACACTCGGCCAGGGCCTCGCCCAGNGGCACAGCCTCAACCACTGTTCCNNTGAGGCCAGTGAGCACGTCGAATAGCCCCTCCAGGGCGAACTCCACCGCCTTCACTCCGAACCGCGTGGCCAGGAGCCGATCGAAGGGGGTGGCAATGCCGCCCCGCTGGAGATAGGCAAGCACGGTCACCCGGGGAGTAAGCGGAAGATTCCGCTTCCTGAGCTCACCCGCGAGCCAATACCCGACTCCACCGAGCTGCACGTGCCCAAAGGCATCCACCTCCCCGCTTGCGACCTGCTTCCCCCCGAGTTCCCGTGGCCGCGCGCCCTCAGCCACCACGACGATGGAGAACGCTTTCCCTGCTCCAGGCGCCTGCGCACCACCTGCTCCACCTCGTCCACGGAGAACGAGCCCTCCGGCGGTCCCTCGGGGACGATGATCACGTCGGCCCCGCCGGCGAGGCCCCCGTACACGGCGATCCAACCGGAGTCCCGTCCCATCACCTCCACGATGAGCAGGCGATGGTGGGCGTGGGCGGTGGTGTGGAGCTTGTCCAGGGCATCGGTCACTGTGGCCAGGGCCGAGTGGAAGCCGATGGCGTAATCCGTCCCCCCGATGTCGTTGTCTATGGTCTGGGGGATGCCGACCGCCTTCACCCCGTACTTCCCGAGTCTGTGGGCCACCCCCAGGGTGTCGTCGCCCCCGATGGCGATGAGGGTGTCGATCCGGCGCTCAATGGTAGCCACGATGGCGTCCACCTTGTCCGTGGGCTCCCAGACCACCTCCCCGTCCTTCTCCACCTTGCGGAACGGGTTGGTGCGCGAGGTCCCGAGGATGGTGCCCCCCACGTACAAGATCCCGGAGACGTCCTGGGGGGTGAG
>MTNI01000156.1 GCA_002011415.1 Candidatus Acetothermia bacterium JdFR-47 | reverse complement strand
GACGGTGGGGTAGTCCTGGGGCACCTGCAGGGTGGCCCCCCAAGCCAATGCCGCCAGGACGAAAAAGAGGCCCACACCCACGATCCACTTCACAGCTCGTCNCCTCCGGCCGAAAAGATACCACCCNGGTAGTGAGTTTGGAAAACGCTTCTGCTAAACTGGAGCTCCAAACCGAAAGGAGAACTAGTTGCGGAAGCGCATCCTAGAAGGCCCCATCCTCAAGACCATGGTCGTCCTCGCTTGGCCGGTCATGGTGTCGAACGCCCTCCAGGCCCTGTACAATCTGATCGATGCCTTCTGGCTGGGGAAGGTGTCCACCGAGGCCCTGTCCGCCCCCACCGTGGCCTGGCCGATTATCTTCACCTTCATGTCNCTGGGGATCGGNTTTCAAATGGCGGGCTCGACCCTGGTGGCCCAATACACCGGGGCCGGAGATAAGGACGGAGCGGACCGGTCTGGGACCCAGCTCTTCTCCTTCCTGTTCCTGCTCGCCACAGCCGTGGGCGTCCTGGGCTATGGTCTGGCCCCCCTCGTGCTCAAGCTCATACGTACCCCCGTCGACGTGTTCCCGCTCTCCGTTCAGTACCTGCGTATTGTGAGTTTGGGTTTTCCGGTGATGTACGGGGCGTTCGCGTTCACCGGGCTCCTCCTCGGGGTGGGGGACACCCGCACCCCCATGTACCTCATGGGAGCGTCGGTATTGGCAAACGCGATCTTGGACCCGTTTCTCATCTTCGGTTGGGGGCCGCTTCCCCAGCTCGGCGTGGCCGGGGCGGCCTACGCCACCGTCGCCTCCCGCGGGGTAGCAGCTCTGGTGGGAATCTGGCTCCTCGCTACAGGGCGGGTGGGGATACGCTTGAGGGCACACTGGCTCCTCCCCCGCTGGAGGTGGATCCGGGAGATCCTGAAAGTCGGCATTCCCAACGCCGTGGACCACGTGGGCATGTCGCTGGGGTTCGTGGTCTTGATGGGGCTCGTGGCCGGATTCGGCACCGTGGTAGTAGCAGCGTACGGGGTGGGACAGAGGCTCATCAACCTGATCAACGTGGCCATCTGGGGGGCCACCACTGCCCTGCTCACCATGGTGGGACAAAACCTGGGGGCGGACCAGTCCGACCGGGCCGAGGAGATCGCCCACCGGGGGATCAGGAGCACCGTAGCTGTCCTCTTCGGTCTCTCCCTCATCACCTTCCTCCTACGGGAGCCCCTCTACCGGGCCTTCATCGCCGTCCCCGACGTGGTTCAGGAGGGAAGCCGCTTCCTTGCCATCTTCGGGTTCTCTGTGCCCTTCTTCGGCCTGTTCGCGGCCACAAGCGCCGTGTTCCGCGGTGCAGGCCACACCGTGCCGCCCATGGTCTTCTCGCTCCTGCGGCTGTGGGTGTTTCGCATCCTCCTGTCTTGGCTTTTGGCCTACCGCATGGATATGGGCCCCACGGGGTTGTGGACCGGCATGGCTCTGAGCAACCTACTCGGGGGCCTCCTCATCTATGCGTGGCTCCTCCAGGGCACCTGGAAACGCAAGGTGATCACGCCCACGCAGCCGGTGTACACGGGCGAGGAATGTGAGTGACCTCGGTTGTGCCCAGCCAGAAAAGTGCTAACATCCGCACCTCTGAGGAGGAGTCCGATGAGGGTCCCGAGGTGCATGAGTACGCAACACCCCGACAACGTCCAGATCCCGTTTTTCGCTGACCACCCGGTGATACAAGGGGAGACGGAGATCAAGGAGGCCTACTACGCCTACTCACACCTGGGCTGCACCGAGCAGATGTGGGACTACGAGGGCAAAGAGGTGGACCACTTCGTAGTGAAGAAGCTCCTCTCCCGCTACGAGCAGTTCTTCCGTAGGCGCCGCCTGGGAACGGACCTCTTCCTCACCTTGCGCGTACCCAACCCCCGTGTGGAACGGGCCGAGGCCAAGGTGCTACTCGAGACCCTGGAGAGCATCCCCCGCTCTTACGACGCCGCGCGCCTGTTCTACGGGGACGATACCTCGCCTCCCATCTTCGAGGTTATCCTCCCCATGACCACCGATGCCCGGGAGCTGAACCGGGTGTATCACTATTACCGGGAGTTCGTCGGTGGAAAGGAGCGCCAGCGGTGCTTCGACGTCTCTGTGGGAGATTGGGTCGGCGATTTCCGGCCCGACAGAATAAACGTCATCCCCTTGATCGAAGACCGCGAGCACCTCCTGCGAGCAGACCAAATCGTCGCGGAGTACTTGCAAAACAAAAACGTCGACTATCAACGGGTGTTCCTGGCCCGCTCTGACCCCGCTTTGAACTACGGCCTGGTGAGCGCTGTGCTCCTCGCCAAGGTGGCACTGGCCCGCTTAGGCCGCCAGGAAAAGCGACTCGGGGTGGAGATACTCCCCATCCTGGGGGTGGGCTCGGCTCCGTTCCGAGGAAACCTCGTCCCCGACCGGGTGAAGGAGACGCTGGTTGAGTATCCATCGGTGCAGACGTTCACCATCCAATCGGCTTTCAAGTACGATCACGAAGAGGAGGAGGTCCGCACCGCAATCCAACACATAAACGAGACCCACCGCGGAGAGGCCCAGGAGGTGGACGAGGAAAGGTGCCTGAGNATCATCGAGAAGGTCTCGGCTCGCTANGCCGAATGCGTCAAGGCCTTGGCNCCACTGGTGAACGAGGTCGCCCGCTACATCCCCCCTAGACGGGCTAGGAAACTCCACATCGGGCTCTTCGGCTACTCACGTCGACTGGACGGACACGATACTCACCTCCCCAGGGCGATCAAGTTCTGTGCTGCCATGTACTCATTGGGCATCCCTCCCGAGATCTTGGGCCTCAGCGCCTTGGACAGCTCGGACCTCGCCTTCGTCCGAGCCACCTACAGGAAGTTCGACCGCGACATGGAGGATGCCCTGCAATATCTCAACGAGGAGAACCTGCGGCACCTGCCTCCCCTTATCGAGCGGGAGGTCAAAAGCGCCCAGGAAAACTTTCCCTGCAAGTCAAGCGAGGAACATCGGGAGGCCACAAGCCGCATCATGGTGGCCTTGCGAGCGGGGGCCGAGCGGGAATCGACCCTGACGGAGGAGATTGTGAAGGCAGCCTCCATCCGTCGGTTCCTGGGCTAGCGGACCTTGACAGCGGAAGGCCACCCGTGCTATATACATGTTGCCATGCGTAATGAGCTTTACGCAAAGGAGGTGATCACGGAGGCAGCGATCAGCTTGGTCTATTATTGGTGGTTCGCATAGGGGCGTGACCTCCGAAGGAGGTGCGCCCGGTTACCGCAAGGAGAACCTTGCGGTTTTTTATTTGCTCTCAAGGAGGTGTAGTGTGAAGCTATTATCGGTGTTAGTGGCGGTGGTGCTGGGATTTGCAGCCTTCTCTGCCCCGATCAAGATCGGGATCACTCAGATCGTCGACCATCCCGCCCTGAATGCGGTCCGGCAGGGTGTGATCGACGTCCTCGCCGAGGCAGGTTACGTGGAAGGCGAAAACGTCGAGTACATCTTGGGCAACGCCCAAGGAGATTTCTCGGTAGCCATGTCGATTGCCCAGAACTTCCTCGCTCAAGGGGTGGACCTGGTGGTGTCCATTGCCACGCCTACCTCCCAGGCCGCGGTGCAGGTGTTCAAGGACACCAGCGTCCCGGTGGTGTTCTCCGCCGTGACGGACCCGGTAGGGGCGGGGCTCACCGGTTACCCCAACGTAACCGGGACCTCTGACCTCATCGACGTCGCCTCCGACCTCGCCCTCTTAAAGGCGCTCGTCCCCGGCCTTTCCAAGGTCGGCATCGTCTACAACCCCGGCGAGGCTAACTCGGCGATCCTAACGGACATGGCCGTGGACGCCGCCGCAAGGCTTGACCTTACGATCGTTACGGCAGCAGCGGAGAACACGGCCGCGGTGCCGCTTGCAGCCCAGTCCCTCATTGGGCGGGTGGAGGCCATTTACGTGACCACCGACAACACGGTGGTGGCCGCCCTGGAGGCGGTGGTGGACGTGGCGAAAAGCGAAGGGATCCCGCTCCTGGTGGCCGATCCCTCCAGCCTGGAGCGAGGCCCCATGGTGTGCACCGGTTTCGACTACTACGACCATGGGCGCATGACTGGTGAGATGGTGCTCAAGGTGTTGTCTGGAGTCCCCCCCTCCGACATCCCCGTGGCTTACCAGAAGGGAACCCAGGTGTGGCTCAACCTCGACACCGCCATGCAGATCGGTTTTGAGTTCCCGGACGCGATCAAGGAGCGGGCCACCGGGCTCCTCTTCGGGGGGAAGAGGTTCGTAGTAAAGGAGTAGGGGCGCCCAAGTGACGCTCT
>MTNI01000016.1 GCA_002011415.1 Candidatus Acetothermia bacterium JdFR-47 | reverse complement strand
GGTTACGGGTGGTGGGTCTATCCTCCCAAGTCGTCGATTCCGCGCCCCATCCAACGGGTGTTTTGGGCGTCGGGAGGAACCAGTGACAGGCTTTATGTCATCCCTGCACTGGACATGGCGCTCGTGCTGACCGGTGCCCTGGACTATCAAGAGTCCCAAAAGGTTACGGATATACTGTTAGACGTGATCTCTTCAGTGGAAGGAGTTTATGACATCAGCCCAGCACCATCCGGTGCAGCTCGTTTGCGCGCCCTCATCGCCACCCTAAAGCACCCGCCTCAGGTGGATCAGCCACAAGCTCAAGAAGTGTTCTCCAGCCTGCCGGCACTTGCCTATGAGATTTCGGGAAGGAATTACATCCTGGAGGCCAATAGCTACTTACGAAGCTTCACTCTCAAATTTGGCCAAAGCTCCGCTTACATGACCCTGGTTTTCAATGATGGCTGGGTGATGCCCCTGCCCATCAACCTAGATGGAGTGAGGCGCTACCGGGAATTGATGAGCCCGTACTCGCACGTGGTATTAACCGGCTTTTGGGAAAGCGACAGCGTGTTTGTGGCCGAGTACGAACAGGCCGAGGCGGGTTTGCGACTCAGGCTGCGGCTAGAGTTCGAAGGCAACCTCGCTCACTGCACGATCACCGACCTCCTCAGCGGCTACTCCGAGCGGGTTACAGGAACGGCTCGCTAACCAGCCCCGATTCAGCGCACGATCACGGTGATGGAGAAAGTTTTCCCCGGGGGCCCAGACTCCCACGGGCGCCGGTAGGCAAAGGAAAGCTGCCCCTCGCCAGGCTCCTTTGCCTCGTAGCGAAAGTANAAGGTCCCGCCCCCGCCGATGAGTCCGGAGCCCGGCCGATACGCGGCGCCCTCGATGCGCGTGAGGAACGCCAGTTCCTCCGTAGCGGCCCATTCGTAGCCGGTGGTGGGATTCCCGGGGAGGGCGATCATGAGTTTCTCCCCCACCCGCAGGGTCACTCGCCCACCGTTTCCCGTCTCATCCACCAACTTGTAGACGGCGAGGCTGATCCCGCACACCGAAGCCTTGGCCAGGCTGCGGCCTCCCAGAAGGGCCGTCCCAGAGGCCACCACCTGAAGCTCAGCACGGAACTCGCCAATCGCGGTCTTCACCACCGCGGTGTAGTTCCCCTCCGGCACCGGCACCCCGGACCCGTCCAACAAGTCCCACCTGCCGGTCCAGTCCTCCGCCGGGACCGGATACGATGTGGTATCGGCGGTGAAGATCACGTTCCCCTCAGCGTCCAATACCCGGAATCCTTGGATGAGAAGTCCATCGCACATGCAGGGACAGGGCNCCTCCCGCANGACCTCCAGGGCAAGCCTTTCCCCCTGCTCGAAGGTGAACGTCCCGATCGTGACACGGGCCGGCTCCTCCGAGGAAGCGAAGCTCGAGGCGCTGCTCCTCACCTGGGAAAGACCGAAAAAAGCGAAACCCAGCAAGACCCCTAAACCGACCACCGCTACCATACGCATACCACCACCTCCTACCAACCAACTTACACCTGCACAGACGGATGGTTGCAAAAGCCGCCTTCTAGATAGCAGCAGTTTCTAGGGACCCATCCTCCGCTCTGCCCATTAAAGTCGCCGCTTTCGTCCAAAGCTGCTCACAAAGCTGAGTCACCCCGCGTGCCGCAGAAGAACTGTTACCTAAGCGGACAACCCAGCTGGGTGGGAGTTTTTAAATCCCTCTGCAATAAACCCTCGAATCGAGAGACAGGGTGCCGGGACGCGCCCCGAGCGGATCCTCACACGGCTTCCACTCTTGGGCACACACCATGGGCCGCGCAACCGATCACGTCCTTTCGGGCCACCAAAGCCTTCTCCCCTTCCGGCTACCTGTATTCCGCGGCACTAATCTCCCGTTTGGCAACGGTTTCTCGCTCCCCTTGACCCCAGAGAGCGGGGAGTGCTAGGGTGGGGGTGTAGGTTCGGTATAACTCCTAGCCCAGTGCTTCGGGAGGTGAGGGAAGTGCGGATGGTCTGCCTTGTGGCGGTGCTTCTTGCGCTGGTGGTTGTGGGATATCCCGAGAGTTGGAATCAGATCCCCGCGCCCGATTCTCCTACCGAACGGTTCGGCCATAGCCTGGTAACCCTGGACGACGGCCGGGTTCTCATCTTCGGTGGTGAAGACTACTTGGGGGGGCTCCAAAACGAGATCTTCGCCTTCGACGATGAGCTCCAATGGCAGTCTATCGAAGCGGCGAATTCCCCGCCAGCGCGGTTCGGGGCCACGATGACACAGGTCTCAGACCACGAGGTGCTCCTTTACGGAGGCGAGGGAGAAGACGGGAAGCTGAACGACTTGTGGATCTTGGACACGAACACTTGGACTTGGTATGAGGTCGTCCCGGCAAATGAGCCCCCGCCTGCCCGGCGGGATCACTGCGCCTGGTACTACGACGGGGCCGTGTACATCGCCGGGGGCGTGGGCGCAGACGGCCGGCCCCGCCGGGATCTTTACCGCTACTACGTTGAGGAGAACACATGGGAGCGGGGCCCGGATGCCCCGGAGGATTTCTGGGGCGCCTACGCCACGGTGTACGGTCCGGGCTGCTCCAGCAAGGAGAAATCAGGAGTAAGGGAATTTTGCAGCGCCTACATCCTGGGGCCCGTCATGTTGCTCTACGACCTGGGCAAGGAGGAATGGCTTCAGGAGGTCCCGCCACCGGATGCCAACCGACCGCCTCCCAAGTACTACGCCGCCTTCGCCCGCCGGGGGGACCAGGTATACATGTTCGGGGGCGTGTACTCAAACCACGTGACTACCGCCACCCCTTGCACCTGGTCCTACGACTTCCCGACCAGGACCTGGACTTACCACCACGCGGTGCCCCCGCCGTATGAGGACACCGGGCTGTGGGGGGGCCAGGCCTTCTGGAACGAGGTCAAACAATGGTTCTGCCTATTTGGCGGGGTGCTAGGGTGGCCGTTCGACGCCTGGGAGGAGTTCCTCTTCGGGCGGCCCGAGAGTTGGGGCACAAGAAGCTGGAATTGGAACCGGAATGTATATGTATACCGGCCCGACGGCCTGGCGGCGGGACCGGGGGGACAGCTTGCTGGGGCAGGACAGCCAGGAGGAGCGGGGAAACCCGGCGGCCCCGGTGGTCCGGGACCGGAAGAGGAGGAGCCCCCGCCCGAAGAGCCGGAGTACCCCGAGGAGCCGTATCCCGCGCTCTCCGACTGCACCATCGCCCACGCCGTGGACGACCAAGGGGAGCCCGTGGACCGGAATCCGGTATTCCAAAGCTCGGATGCCGCTGCCGTCTGCTGGCTCAGGATCTCCCCCCTGTGTGAGCCGGTGACGGTGCGCGTCGAGGTGTACGATGCCCAAGGCCGCCGCTACGACACGTACACCACCACGGCCCCCAATCCCGCGGACTACGGGGTGGACTGCATCCGCAAGTTCACCACCTACTACGAAATCCACCTAGGGCCCTCGGGAAGCCGTCCGGTGGGTACTTGGTGGGTCGAGATCTACATCGACGATGTTCTCTCCTGCACCCTGGAGTTCGAGGTCACCGGCTGAGGCCGGCTTCTATGTAAACCCTTTCAGGAGGCATGCGTAAAGCATTGCACTATTAGGAATTTTTCTTTCTTTGGCGGCTGGCCTCTCGGCAGGGGAGGCGGCACTGACCTACTTAGGACACTCCTGCTTCACGGTCCAGGCCGAGGGGTGCCCGATGCAAGAGATGGACTCCTCCCAGATCACCGTCGGCCCCGATGCCCTGCTGGACTCCTTGGAGGTGTGAGTGTTTCCGTTCGCAACTGAGTGATCCCCCGGCTAATCGTCCGTGGACGAGCTGTGAGCCTCAGCTACTAGCCTATCCCAGTCGATGGGGACGGACTCTCCCGGGCGGGGGTGGAAGTGGAGGAAGAACTCCACGTTCCCCGCCGGCCCCCGCAAAGGGGAAGGGATCGCCCCGACCACGGACCAGCGGAGCTCCTCCTCGGCGAACCGCGCGATCCCCTCGAGGACCTCCCGGTGGACCCCTGGGTCCCGCACCACGCCGCCCCTTCCCACCTTCTCCCGCCCGGCCTCGAACTGGGGCTTCACCAGCGCGATCACGTCGCCTCCCAGCTTCACGATTCCCCGCAGCGGGGGCAGGACAAGCTTGAGCGAGATGAAGGAGACGTCGCAGACGGCTAGGTCCACGGGCTCGCCAATGTCATCGGGCGAAAGGTAACGGGCGTTCACTCCCTCCCGCACCACCACCCGCGGATCGTTCCTGAGGCCCCAATCGAGCTGCCCCTTGCCCACATCCACCGCGTACACGCGCTTCGCCCCGTGTTTGAGGAGGCAATCGGTAAACCCGCCGGT
>MTNI01000219.1 GCA_002011415.1 Candidatus Acetothermia bacterium JdFR-47 | reverse complement strand
CCACTACATGTTCTTCAGCCCCAAGAAGGCAGTGGAAGAGCTCGGGCTCCCCCAGACCCCCGCCCTGGAGGCCCTGCGCCGGGCAGTGGACTGGTTCCAGAACCTCCAAGCCATGGCTAATAAAAGCACTTCACGCTCTTAGTCACTGTTCCTGGAATATCCGGGATCAGCCAAAGCTGATTAATGCGGGACACCGCGTGCGGTTCTCCTCATGCTGAAATGCCAGGCTTCTGATGACCTTGTGAGCTAGTTGACGAAGGCTAAAAGTGCTTCAGGTACTTGAGGGCCTCGAACAACTCGTCTATCGCCGCTTCGCCCTTGCCTTCCTCGATCGCCCCCCGGACGCAGTGGAGGGTGTGAGCGTGGGCCAGGGTGCGGGCGGCCCGGGACAGGATCCCCTGCACCGCGGCGATCTGTTTCAAGATGTCAACACAATATTGCTCCCCCTCCACCATCTTGCGAATGCCAGCGAGGTGTCCCTCCGCGGTGCGGATCTGGCGGATGAGTTGGGCCTTGAGCTTCGGGTCCCCTTGCAAGCTTCCTGAGTGTTCCATGTCGACTCCTTATAAGGTACCCACCTGGGGTGGGTCAAGTGTAATCCCGCGGGGCTCAAAAGCCAACGTCCAAACCCACATCGGTGCACTGGGTCCGCCCGGATCCATGCACTCGATACTTGCTGCCCCCGGGGACGGGCCCTATCCTTCTTCATAACGCGAGGTGACGAGAAAGTGGCCATCCTTGTTCATGAAGGAACGCGCGTTCTGGTGCAGGGGATCACGGGAAGCGAAGGGGCATTTCACACCCGGCACATGGTAGCCTACGGCACCAAGGTGGTGGCCGGGGTGACCCCGGGGAAAGGGGGCCAATCCCTGGACGGGATCCCGGTTTACGACTCCGTCTCCGAGGCCCTACGTGAGCACGAGATAGACGCCTCCATCCTGTTCGTGCCGGCGGCCTTCGCCTGCGACGCCATGCTGGAGGCAGCAGACGCCGGGATCCCCTTGCTCGTCTGCATCACCGAGGGGATCCCCCTGCACGACATGCTCAAAGCCTACCACCTCCTCCGGGGCTACGGAGTGCGGCTGATCGGCCCCAACTGCCCCGGACTCATCTCACCGGGGAAGGCCAAGGTGGGGATCATGCCCGGGGAGGTGTTCCAACCCGGGCCGGTGGGGATCGTCTCTCGCTCCGGCACCCTCACCTATGAGATCGCCTCGCACCTCTCCCGGGCCGGGATCGGCCAGTCCACCGTGGTGGGAATCGGTGGCGATCCCATCATCGGGAGCACCTTCACCGAGCTCCTGCCGCTTTTTGAGGAGGACCCTGAGACGGAGCTGGTGGTGTTGGTGGGGGAAATCGGAGGCGCAGCCGAGGAGGAGGCGGCCGACTACGTGGCCGAGCACATGAGTAAACCGGTGGTAGCATACATCGCCGGCTTCTCCGCCCCGCCGGGGAAGCGCATGGGCCACGCCGGTGCGATCATCTCGGGGTCCGAGGGCACGGCCGAGGCCAAGGCCAGGCGCCTGGAGGCCCAGGGGATCCCAGTGGCCAGGACCCCGGCAGAAGTGGCGAAGCTTGTAAAGGAGCGGCTCTCGTGACGAGGAGCTTCGGGCTTGTGGGCCTGCCCAACGCAGGCAAGTCCACCATCTTCAACGCCCTCACCTCCGCCGGGGCCAAGGTGGAGGCCTACCCCTTCTGCACCATCGAGCCCCACCACGGGGTGGCCCCTGTCCCGGACGAGCGCCTGGACCAGCTCCACTCCCTGTTCCCAGAGAAAAAAAAGGTCCCCACGGCCATCGAGGTGGTGGACATCGCCGGACTCGTGGCGGGCGCCTCCCACGGCGAGGGCCTGGGGAACCAGTTCCTCGCGGAGATCCGCGGCGTGGACGCCATCCTGCACGTGGTACGTTGCTTCCAGGACCCGAACGTCGCCCACCCCACTGGTACCCTGGACGTGCGCCAGGACATCGAGATCGTGGAGACGGAGCTCCTTCTCAAGGACCTGGAGACCCTGGAACGAAGGCGGTCCCGCATCCGAAAGCTCGCCCAGACCGGGGACAAGGAGGCGAGGAGGGAGCTCGAGCTCCTCACGCGGCTCATCGAGGCGGTGGGGGCGGGAACCCCGATCCGAGCCCTGGGGCTCTCCCGGGAGGAACTCGATCGCCTCAAGGACCTCTCGCCCCTCACGGCCAAACCAGTTCTGTTCGTCGCCAACGTGGGGGATGAGGGGAAGAACGAACTCTCAACCACGGTGGAGGAAGTGGCCCAAGAGAGGGGCGCTGGATGCGTGGTCATCCGGGGACGCCTGGAGGCTGAGGTGGCCGAGGCCGCTGGGGACGAGGAGGAGCGGCGGGCCTTCCTCTCCGAGTGGGGGCTGGCTGAGTCGGCACTGTCGCGCCTGGTGCGAGCAGCCTACGAACTCCTGTCCCTGGTGACCTTCTACACGTTCGAAGGGCCGGAGGTGCGGGCCTGGACGGTACCCGATGGCACCACTGCGCCCGAGGCCGGGGGGGTAATCCACTCCGACTTCCGGGACCGGTTCGTCCTGGCCGAGGTCATGGACCTAGAAGAGCTCCTCGCCGCCGGCTCGGAACGCGTCCTCAGGGAGCAGGGGAAGATCCTACGGGCAGGGCGGGACTACTTGGTCCGTGATGGGGACGTGATCCACTTCATCTGCGCCTGATGAGAACCTTCGCCCTGCTTCTCGTCACCGCCATTTGGGGTTGGACTTTCGTTTTGGTAAAGGAGGGCGTCTCTGAGATAGGCCCCTTCTGGTTCCTCGCCCTCAGGTTCGCCATCGCCACCGTCCTCGCCCTTCCCCTTCTCCTCCGACGCCTGCGGACAAGCCACTTCGTCGACTGGGCCCGGGGAGCAGTGCTGGGGGCCATGCTGTTCGCCGGCTATTACTTCCAGACCTGGGGGCTCGTCTACACCACCGCTCAGAAATCGGGGCTCATCACCGGGCTTTCGGTGGTGCTTGTACCCCCAATCGCCTGGCTGTTGGGACAAAGGACGTCAGGGAAAACGTGGGCCGGGGTGGTGCTCGCCGCGGTGGGGCTTTCGCTCCTCGTGCTGGGAGGGAGG
This sequence comes from Candidatus Acetothermia bacterium JdFR-47, assembly GCA_002011415.1. GTDB lineage: Bacteria > Bipolaricaulota > Bipolaricaulia > Bipolaricaulales > Bipolaricaulaceae > JdFR-47. The sequence continues at coordinate 1,264 of MTNI01000219.1, read as the reverse complement.
GGGCCGCTTGGGCCCACCGGCTTCGGCGACCTCCTGACCTTGGCGTGCGCTGCCTCGTTCGCCCTATACCTTGTGCTTCTAGATCGCTACACGAAGCAGAGCGATTTTTTGAGCCTGTTCCTTCCCCAGCTCGGGGTGGTGGGGGTGCTTTCCCTCTTGGGGGCGTACTTGTGGGAGGAGCCCACCTTTTCCCTCTCGCCCCGTACCTGGGAGGCTATCCTGATCACTGGGGCCCTGGCGAGTACCCTCGCCTTTTTCGTGCTCACCTGGGTGCAGCGGCGCTCCACTGCCGCCTATACGGCCATCGTGCTCGCCACCGAGCCTGCCTTCGCTACCTTCTTCGGGTGGCTGCTTTTAGGGGAGACCCTGAGGGGACTCCAGATCCTGGGAGCAGGGCTTATCTTCCTCGGGATCATGGTCCCCCAGCTGAAACCAGCTAAAAACTAGAGCTTTTTCACCCTTCCGGGAGGAGCCCCAGGGANTGGAGCTGTCCGCGGACCTCCTGAGCCTTTCGGGCAAAGGGATCGCCTAGGGTTTCCATCTCCTCCAAGGCGGCTAGCACCCGGGAGACTGCCCCCTCAACTGTAAGTGTGCCATAGGACACGAGCTCAAGCGTCCCATGCACGTTAAGCCCCGACCACGAGACCTCGTACTCCTGCCTGATCGGCCAACCGAGGAAGGGGTCAAACCAAATCTCCTCGCGTTCAAAGCTGCTTTCGCCAGTATTCGCGTCTTGATGCTCGCTCGCCAGTACGAAGTGCACACAGTTTTCAAACGTGCCCGCCGGGACCTCTATCACGTTTTCCCTCTCGATGATCGTCACCCGAAGCGAGCCTTCTCCCAGGCCCCCTCCCTGCCACTGTTCCCCGATCACTGCCCCTTCAGGGTAATACGCCCAGCGGTGTGCGTTGTAAGCCCAAAAGCCAAACCCACGCACGGGGCCACAGGGCTCCCGTACCACCACACCGAGCTGCACAATCTCCCCGCTGGAGTAAGGTCTCACGGTGGCGAGCAGATCCGTCTCGTAGTCCCCCCATCGCTCGCTTTTCAGCACATAAACCGCGGTAAAGGACTCGGCATCAGTGGACTGAGAAAGGACCTCACGCCACTCCCAGTACATCCCGGGAGCCCACTGGCAAGGCAGCTGAGAAACCACTAGGAAACAAGGGATCACCACTAGAAGGAGTGCAAAAACAACCGTCTTCATTCTAGCCACCTCCCTTTACAGCATTTTACCACCCCCTACAGCAATGTCAACAGCGCT
>MTNI01000212.1 GCA_002011415.1 Candidatus Acetothermia bacterium JdFR-47 | reverse complement strand
CCCAGCGGCGCGCTTGCCTTTTCAGTCCTGTACCGGTTCGTCGAACTCATCCTGGTAGGGCTGGGCATTTACTTTATGATCCAGCGAGGATTGTTCCACATCACCCAGGGACGGGTAGAGGTGGAAACCCAAAGCGGGGTGGACGGCGATGACTAGGAAAGGTTTTGTGGCTTTTATTTTTTTGCTCGCCGGGGTGGTCTTTGGGCTTGCCCAGGCCGAGCTAGAGGAGTTCCCCCCAGGGGTTACCCGGATGGTGTGGACCCTAAGCGGAAGCGAGCTTGCGGCCCCTCAAACGCTGCGCCTTTCGATAGAGGGCCTTCCAGACGGGCGGTTCCGGGTGCAGCTCTCCATTGAGGCCGAGGGGGCTCCGGACGAGCTGGGGATGCTTGGTTTCCTTGGGTCGGCGGTGTACGTGCAGTCGGCGGGGGCCAACTTGGACCTGGCGGCGCTCCTCACCTTGATCCGCCGCCGGGACTTGCTCCAGGTGGGGGAGGAGTACGCCCTTCCGGGCGGTATCCTGTTTCGTGTCCAGAGGACTGAGGACATCGCGGGGGTGACTTGCCTGGTCGGAGAGTACACGCCCCCCGATGACCCCACGACGCGGGTGGAGCTGGGTTTTGCCCTATCCGATCCAGTGTATTTCCTCCCCCGGCTCCGGGTGGTGAAAGGGGAGGAGGTCACGTTCGAGATGGAGCTTGTGGAGTACAGCCGGCCGTGAGCGCGCCGCTTCTAAGATTGGAAGGAGTCACCAAAGTTTACCGGTTGGGGGAGGTGGAGGTCCCAGCCCTGCGCGGGGTGGACCTTTTGCTCGAGCGGGGGGACTTCATCGCGATCATGGGCCCATCCGGCTCCGGCAAGTCCACACTCCTTCACATCGCGGGGCTCTTGGATCGCCCCACCTCCGGCCGCGTGCTGTGGGATGGGGAGGACGTGACTTCCTTCAGGCCGGCTCGGCTCGCCGAGCTGCGGGGGCGGCGGATTGGATTCGTGTTCCAGACGTTCAACCTCATGCCCACGTTGACTGCACTCGAGAACGTGGAACTCCCGCTCGTGTTCCAGGGGGTGCGCCCCCGTGACCGGCGCCAACGAGCGGAGGAGCTGCTCTCCCTCCTCGGCCTTGGGGACCGGATGCGCCACCGGCCGAGCCAGCTCTCCGGCGGGGAACGGCAACGTGTGGCCATTGCCCGGGCGCTCGCCTCCGATCCCGATCTCATCCTGGCCGACGAGCCCACGGGCAACCTGGACACGGCTTCGGGGCAGGAGATCCTGGGAACCTTGGCTCAGCTCAACGAACAGGGGAGGACGGTGGTGCTTGTTACCCATGACCCTGAAGCCGCAGCCACGGCCCGCGCGGTCCTGCGTATGCGGGACGGACGCATCGAAGGTGGGGAAGGATGACCTGGGACCTGTTTCGGCTGGCGGTACGGAACATCTTCCACCGCAGGCTCCGGTCGTGGCTCACGGTGATCGGGATCCTCATCGGGACCGCGGCGGTGGTAGCCCTGATCTCCATCGGCCAGGGGCTTCAGCGCTCGATCACCGAGCAGGTGGAGCGCATCATGGGGTTCAACACGCTGCTCATCACCCCCCAGGGACCTGGGTTGGCGGCCCGCATCCGGGTGGACCTCGCGTCCCTGCGAGAGATCCCCGGGGTGCAGGACGCCGTGGCGGTGCGTACCGAGACCGCGTTCGTCCAGGGGCCAACCCGCAGCGGGTTCTTGTCCCTAACCGGTTACGACCCCGCCATGGAGGAGTTCGTGGCGGAGCTGGACCTCTCACTCCTCTCCGGGGAGCCGCTCACCGAGCGGGGCCAGGTGATCCTGGGGGCTAGGGCAGCGGAGATGTTGGGGGCCGAGGTCGGTGACGCGGTCACGATCGAGGATCGCCCCTTCCTGGTCGTGGGGATCCTGGCTCCGCGCGAGGAACATCGAGGGACAGCNCCCGGCGGCATCCCGGTGAACGACGCCCTGTTCGTTCTCTACGACGATTTGAGAGAGCTCTTCCCCGGCCCGGACCTGGCCCAATACGCCATCGTCAAGCTCACTGAAGACGCGGATGTGAACCGGGTGAAGGCTGAAGTAGAGCGGGCGCTCATCCAGGCGGGAGAGGCGGACGCCGAGGTGATCGGTTTCGAGGAGATAACCCAGAGGATCCGCACAGTGCTCGGTGGCGTGCAGGCGTTCTTGGCCGGCATCGCCGGCATCTCGATCTTGGTGGGCGGGATCGGGGTGATGAACACCATGTACACCGCCGTCCTGGAGCGCACCCGGGAGATCGGGGTCATGAAGGCCGTGGGGGCCAAGGGCTCCCACATCTTGCTTCTGTTCCTGTTCGAGTCCGGGCTNATGGGGCTAGTGGGCGGGATCTTGGGGCTACTCGTGGGCCTGGGAGTGGCGCAGGCGGCCGCAGCGTTGGTGGGGCGCCTATTCGATATCGAGGGGGGGTTCTCGGCCGCCGCCGGGGCGGAGTTAATCGTAGGGGCGCTCTTGTTCTCGTTTGCGGTTGGGGCGCTGTCCGGCGTGCTTCCCGCCCGCCGGGCCGCGAAGCTTCCCCCGGTGGAGGCGCTCCGCTATGAGTGATCGCCCCGAGAGGGGTAGCCGACCAAGCCGCCGAGGAGGCCGAGCAGGATCCCGAGGATGAGCCCCAATGCGGTGGCAAGCGGCCCACAAGTCAGGAAAGCCGGCGTCACCTGACGCACCGCTGGGGTGCCTTGAGCCCAGGCCCACGTTCCCCACAGGAGGCCGAGGTACACGAGGGCACCCAGGAGCCCCACCAGCCCCCCNAGGAGAAGGAACGGGATGCGGAGAGTCCACTCCTCAACCCCGGAGCTGCGCAGGAGGGCGAGGGCCTCGCTCCAGCTCTTGGCTGTTCTGACCATCGCCCAGCGCCCGAGCCAGATCGCAGCCCCCAGGGCTGCCACCAGCCCCACCAGGGCCAGGATGCGGGCGGTNGAGGGGAGCCTGGGCGGTGGCTTTACCGTGCGCTGCACGTAGGTCACCTGTTCTATCCCGTCTTCATGGAGGAGGAGTTCCTGTACCGCTCCCCTTGTCTCGGGGCTGGCGAGGAGCACAACCAGGGTGCGTCGCTCGATGGGGGCGGGATCGGCCTCCCCGGGAAAACGGAAACTCACCTGCTCCACGCCCTCCCAGCCCCAAATCTGCCAAGCCACCTCGTCGATGTCGCGCTCCGCCAGGTCCGGGGAGATCGTGGCGAGCAGGAACGCCTGGGTGTAGGGACGGCTTGCCTCCCTGTCTGCCGGCAAGACCAGGAGCGCGGTCCCCGCGGTGAGCGCGAGGGCCAGGGTAAGGGCCCAGAGGGTGTGACACCACGCGTGGGCAAGCCCGGCTCGCAACCCCTCACGGATTAGGAACCCCAGCCCCCCCCTCACCCTATCACCCCCTGACGCAGCCTTACCACCCGGAATGGGGAGTCCTCCTGCCTGCCTTGCGGGAAGCCATGCCGCTGCGGTAGCGCCTCGTCCCTGGTGGTGACGAGCAAGGCGGTGTCGGCCCGGTGGACCGTGAACAGGGCGGACATCAAGGCGTCCTGCTCGGGTACCGAGAGGTCACGGAACGGGTCGTCTGCGAGGAGCACCACGGGCTGGGGGCACAGGGCCAGGGCGAGGGCGAGGCGGGCCCGGTCCAGGGCCCCCAGCTCACCGGCGACCGCGGTCTCCATGCCTTGCAGGCCGGCGAGCTCCAGGGCCCGGGCCATCTCTTCCTCCAGCTCCTCCCCCCGGAAACCCAGGGCGCGGAGCTTGAACTCCAGGTTCCCCTGCACCGTGCGGTCAGNGAGGATGGCGGGCTGCTCTGGNACGTACCCGACCCGGCGGCGGAGCTCCGCCACCTTGCGGGGGGAGAGACGAGCCACGTTCCTGCCGACGAGAAGTATCTGTCCTCCGCTGGGGGAGAGCTCCCGCAGGATCAGTCGGAGAAGCAGTGTCTTCCCCGAGGACGGGGGNCCCACTACGAACACGAACCCATTTCGAGGCACCCCGAACGAAAGGTCGTCAAGGACGAGGACTCCGTCCTCAGTAGAAAACCTGAGCTCGGACACCTGGATCGCTACCTGCATCGCGCCTTTAAAAACCGCTCCTTTCCCGCGAGGTCCCGTTCCACGGTAGTTTCTACCAGACTGGCCTGCTCCTTTGCAAATCGAACCAGGGGNGCCCCTTGGCCGTGGCCGATCTCGAGGAGCACCCATCCTCCAGAATACAAGTGCCGCGGGGCTTCCCTGAGGATATGGTACAGCGCCGAAAGCCCGCCCGGTCCTCCGTCTAGGGCNAGCCGGGGCTCGTGCTCTCGGACCTCGGCGGGGAGTCCCTCCAGCTCCTCCCGGGCCACATAAGGGGGGTTCGACACGATGAGGTGGAAGCGCTCAGGCAC
>MTNI01000048.1 GCA_002011415.1 Candidatus Acetothermia bacterium JdFR-47 | reverse complement strand
AGGTCCTTTAGGTTCTTTCCCGGCTTGAAAGCGGGGACCACCTTCTCCGGCACGGTGATGCGCTTCTGAGTCTGCGGGTTGATGCGCTGAGAACGCTTCCGNGCCCGCACCTCAAACTTGCCGAATCCGGTAAGCAATACTTCNTCATTGTTTGTCAGGGCCTCAGTGATGATGTCAATGGTAGCATCCAAGGCCTTGCGAGCATCCTTCTTCGTCAAACCCGTCCGGGCAGCCAGACGATCGACCAGTTCTCCTTTATTCACGCTACAGCACCCCCTCCCTAGATCCAAGTGTGCCCAATTATAGTGGATTATTTCCGGGGTGTCAAGAGCTAAGCCTTTTGCCATGGGCGTTTCCCCCCACACCCGGTTGACAGAGCGCCCCCGAGAGGCTAAATTAACTGGCGCGATCTCGGTTAATAAGGAGGCACCGGAATTGGCTGGAGAAGTCCGCGCCTATGAAATGCTCTATATTTTGCGTCCTGACCTGGACGAGGAAGGGCGACGCAACAAGATCGCACGCGTGCAACAGGTGATCGAATCACAGGGAGGCCAGGTACAGGGAACCGATGAGTGGGGTCCGCGTATACTGGCCTACGAGATCGATCACTTCCGCGAAGGATATTATGTGCTTGTGACCTTTACCCTCCCGGCCGACAAGGTGCAGGAACTCGAGAGCCGCTTTAGCATGGACGACGAGATCCTGCGCTATCAGGTGGTGCGGCTGGACGGGAAGTAGAACATGTCTGACCTTAACCGGGTACTGCTCACCGGGCGCCTAGCCGCCGACCCCGAGCTCAGGTATACCCAAAGCGGCCGCGCCGTTGTAAACTTCCGCATCGCCGTGAATCGACGTTGGCTCAACCAAGAGACGGGGCAGTGGTCGGAAGAAGTGGACTTCGTACCCATAGTGGCTTGGGGCAAACAAGCGGAGATGTGCGCAACCTACCTACAAAAAGGGCGGCTGGTGGCCGTGGACGGGCGGCTTCGGTTTCGCTCCTTTGAGACGCAAGACGGGGAGCGACGCCGGATCGCCGAGGTTGTGGCTCAAAGCGTGCACTTCCTGGGGCCTAAACCTCAAGCCGCTGAGTTCGAGGTCGAACCCCCTGACAGCGGCCCCGACACCACCCCAGTTCCTGAAGAGGAGGTTCCGTTCTGATGGCGCAGAAGAGGAAGCGGGTTTGCCGGGTGTGTCACCAGGGTTTGGAGCTAGATTACAAGAGGCCTGAGGTGCTGCGCCAGTTCATGAACCGACGCGGGAAGATCCTGTCTCGCCGGATCACGCACCTTTGTGCCAAGCACCAGCGGAAGCTTGCCCTGGAGATAAACCGCGCCCGCAAAGTGGCTCTACTTCCTTACGAAGTCAACCCATAACCGCCCATGGCCGGCACCCTCGCCCTCCTGTTTCACCGCGGGGGGGAAGGGGTGGTTGCACGGGCGCGCACCGCGGCCGGAAGGGCCCTTGCCCTACGGCTTTGTGGTATTCCGGAGATCGATCGGGTGGTGGTCGCCACCCGATCTCCTTTCCTGTGGGAAGACCTCGCGGTAGAGATCGTCCCTGACCCACCAGGATATTGGCACTTCGGGACCAGGCTCGCCGAGCTGGTGGAACGCCTTCGGCCCGCCCGACTCCTCTACTTCTCTTCCGGGAGCGGCTTCCTCCTGAACGAAGAGACGTTGGAGAGGCTCGCGACCACCGCCCCTGCTCGCCCACCTTACGCCGTGTTGAACAACTTCTACTCCACGGACTTTGGGCTCATCACCCCCCCCGCCCCCCAGGTCCTGAAGACACTCGAGCGGGACAATTCCCTGGGAACGCGCCTGTGGGACGCGGGTTACCAATGCTTTGAACTCCCCCGCTCAGCCGCAACTCAGCTTGACATCGACACCCCTGGCGAACTCCAGCTCCTCGCCCTGCGCTCCGACCTTCCTACAGAACTCAAGGCAACCCTTTCCAAAATCCCTACCGATAGGGCGAAAGCCATCGTGGGCATCCTCTCCACCCTGGAAGCTGAGCTGTTGCTGGTGGGGAGGGTGGGAGGTGGAGTGTTCGCCCTCCTCGAGCGGGAAGCCGCCTGCCGGGTGCGCCTGTTCTCGGAGGAACGGGGGATGAGGGCCTCAGGGCGTCTCGGACGCGGGGAGGTGAAGTCCCTCTTGGCCACCCTCCCCGGTCCCGCCGCCCTCGTGGAACGGCTGGCGGAGCTCGCGGACGGGGTAGTATGGGACACCCGGGTCTATCTGGCCGCCGCGGGCCTACGCCCCCTGCCAAGCGATCGGTTCGCCTGCGACCTCCTGTGCCTGGAGGAGATCACCACCCCACTCCTCAAGGAGCTCGCCCAGGCGTGTCTCGATGCTCGGGTCCCATTNCTCCTGGGAGGCCACTCGCTCGTGTCCGGGGGCATGTACCTGGCGGTGGAGCTCGCCTGGGGTGAAAAGCGAGACCTCCCCTCCCGATGGCGCCCTCTTCCNTTCTCCGGTTAGAATCAAACGAAAGGAGAACCTGTGGACGAGCGAGAGATCCTGGCCCTGGGNATNGAGGAAATAGACAAGGTCTTGCACCAGTTGATTCGGACCGAGGAGAGGAGGCAGGAGGAGAAGATCATCCTCATCCCCTCCGAGTCCCTCNCCCCTAAGGCAGTACGGGAAGCGCTGGGAAGCGTGTTCACCTCCATTTACGCTGAGGGATACCCCCGGGACGAGCAGCTGAGGCTTCCGGAGGAGAGGCTGGCGGACTTCGCCGAACAGCTCGCATACTTCCGGCGCTACGCCGACCGCCGCTTCTACAAAGGGGTGGAACTGGCGGACCTCGCCGAGTCCATCGCCTGCCGCCGGGTCGCCGAGTGCTTCGCGAACGAACTCGTGAGTGCCGATGAGATCTACGCCTGCGTCCAGCCCCTGTCCGGCGCGGCCGCCAACATGGCCATCTACGATGCGCTCCTCACCCCGGGGGACACGATCATGGCCATGGACCTCACTCAGGGGGGGCATCTCTCCCACGGTTCCCCCTTCCACCAGTCGGGACGCAGGTTCAAGGTGGTCGCCTACGGGGTGGACCCAAAGACCGAACGCCTGAACTACGACCAGATCATGGACCTGGCGAAAAAGCACAGGCCCAAGCTCATCATCACCGGCTACACCTCCTACCCCTGGGCACCGAACTGGCAGGCGTTCCGCGAGATCGCCGACGCCGCCGGAGCCCTGCTCATGGCGGACATCGCCCACACCGCCGGGATGGCCATCGCCGGGGCCTACCCCAACCCGGTGGGCTATGCCGACGTAGTCATGTTCACCACCCACAAGACCCTGTGCGGGCCGCGGGGCGCGGTGATCCTGACCTGCGATCCCGAGATCGCCAAAAAGATCGAGCAGGCGGTTTTCCCCGGCGCGCAAGGCGGCCCTCACGTAAACAAGTTCGCCGCTATCGCTGTGGCACTGGAGATCGCGAAGACAGACGCCTTCCACAGGCTCCAGCACCGGATAGTGGAGAACGCGAAAGCCCTCGCCCAGGCCCTGGCCGAGAGGGGGCTGCGCCTGGCCTACGGGGGGACGGACACCCACCTCCTCGTGATCGATCTCAGGGCGATAAAGACCCCGAACGGCCGGCCCCTGATGGGGGAGCCTGCCGCCCGGGTCCTGGACCTGGTGGGGCTCGTCGCCAACAAGAACACGATCCCCGGGGATCGCTCCGCGGCCGACGCCCGCGGGATCCGCTACGGCACTCCCTGGGCCACTCAGCGGGGGATGGGTCCCCGGGAGATGGAGGAGATCGCCGAGGTCACGGCCCGGGTCCTCTTCGCTATCCATCCCTTCACCTACCACGGCCTCATGGGGCCCTTGCCCCGGGGAAAGCTCCCCCTGGCCGTGCTGGAGGAGGCCAAGGAAATGGTCAGGGCGATCGTGCAGCGCTTCTCCCCCGTGGTCCCGGCGGAGACGAGGCACGCGGACCCGCCCTATCAGGTGGGCGAAGAGGGGGAGTACGTCGACCTCTCGGACTGCACCGCCCTCCTTGTGCGGGGCGGGCGGGCCGCCCACCTCCTCCACGAGGCAGGCACCGCCCATGTCCTGTCCCTGGAGCCCGGGCAGGCACGCCGGACCCTGTTTCTGAAAGACGGAAGGCTCTTATCGGAAGCCATTGTGGGGCGGCTCTCCGACGATCCCTGGGGCCGGGAGCGGTTCCTGGTCCTCGCCCCGCCGGAAGGCGGGGAGGCTCTAGCCCGCTGGCTTTCCGCCCTCTCTGACGGGTACGCGCTCTTCGATCCCGAGGACATCTTCCGCAAGGTCCAAGGCCCGGCAGTAGTGGAAGATCTCGCGGACGCCGGCCTGGTGGCCATTCTGGGCCAGGGTAAGAGAACCCTGAGCACGGAGGATGGCACGGGGATCCTGGTGGTGGACACAGC
>MTNI01000020.1 GCA_002011415.1 Candidatus Acetothermia bacterium JdFR-47 | reverse complement strand
TTCCCCTTGGCCTGGGAGGGGGGCCCTCCCCGGCAGGGGAAGAGGTTGAGCATCCGGGTGCTGCCGATCAGGAAGACCACGTCGTAGTCCGACTCCTTTGCACACCAAGCCCAGATGTCCGGCTGGATCGAGGTGCCGTACTGGCCACGAAACGCGGGTGGTGAGCACTGGCGCAGCGACGCCCCCCNGGCCTCGTCCCAAGCGGCCAAAGTCCAAGGGACCCCTTCCCCGTCCAGGAACCCGGTCACCCCCCGAAGTTGGTCATCATGGAANGAAGGGAGGATGACCACCAGGGCCTGACTGGGCTTCGGGGGCGGGCCCAGGGCCTCCCAGGGGTCGGCCGGGGGTAGCTCTAAGGTCCATCCGGAGGGGAGCTTCCCNGCATAGGCCTGTTCCAGGTAGTCCACGCAGGCGCGCACTAGGTCCCGGTAGGCGGTAGCGGACACGTCCCAGTGACCCGCCAGCAGGGGATCGGGGAATGCGGCGGTGAAGAAGCCTTTGCCGTCCGCGGCTCGCCAGAAGGTGAAGGTAACAGGGTCCAATTCCTCCCCTCCCAGGCCCAAAAGAGGTGGTTTGGTTGGGAAGAAAGCCTCTACCCCCTCCTCCCGCATCCGCTCCTCGGCGAGCGAGTCCTCCGGGGACTTCCACATGGCCACTTGGCTTCCGGAGGGGTAGCGGCGCCCCATGATCAAGGGGTAGGTCCCGCTCCCCACCGCGGCCACAAACCCCGTCTTGTCCACGGCGGACAACACGTCTATGAAGAGCTCCTCCGTCTCCTCCGGGGGATGTTCCTCGTAGACCAAGGAGTACCAATAGAATCCCCCAAAAACGATGACCTTGTCGATGGGGGTGTCCGGCTCCTCCCTCTGGGGTAGCACTTCCACCGAGCTTTCCCCGTGGAAGTGGACGGTCAGGTCGTCGGCCATTTCCTCGGGGGCCTGAATGAACACGTAGCAATCGCGCCCATAGACCAGCTCGTCTACCCATTCACTAAGGCGGGGCAGGGACGCCTGGGGCGGCACCACGAGGAGCACAAGCTGCTCCTCCTCTTCAGGAAGCTGGGACAGATCCNGGTATACCCCCGGCTCCAACTCCCCATAGAAGGCCCGCTCCAAGGCGTCGATGAACTGCTCGATCTCCTCGTCGTAGAGTTCACCGAACTCCTCTTCCTCCTCATCCTCATACAAGTAATCGGGAATAGAAGAGGTGAAGAGGCCCCACCCCTCCCCTTCCCAATAGACCCCTGGGGGGGTGTAAAGGGGCCGGCCCTCCTCATCGGTGTCCCATTCCTGGGGCGTCACGGGATCCAGCCCGTACTCCTGGCACGTTTCCACGTAGGAGTCGTCGGGAGGTGCTGCCACTTGGGCCCCTTGCGGGACAAGCCCAGCATTGATGAAGGGAAGCAGCCCGTTTCCGAGGCTGGCTACCAGGTTCACGTTCTGCTGCACCTGCCGGAGCAGGTTCCAAAGCTCATCCGGGATCGCCAGAATCGCTTGTGGATCCCAGCCCCCCAACGCTATGAACTTGACCACACCCTGCATGGCCTCTTCGAAGTCCTCGTATAACCAGTAGACTGACACCCGGGACCTCTCCGGGTCGGCGAGCAGAGCGGCCGCTTGGGCCAACCGGACCCCCTCTTCCGTGGCGCCGGAAAGAAACACCGATACATGGGTGGCGCCTTTGTCGAGCAGGCCCTCGAGCAGCTTCCTCAGGGCGCGGGCGTTGAAGTCCCCGGGCACCAGCACCCCTACCTTCTGGACCATGCCTCTGGCCGGCGGGCCCTCCGCCAGCGCCGAGGCGGCCGCCCCCACCAGCAGGCACACCAAGAGCGCACATAACGCCTTACGCACCGGTCTCACCTCCCAGCTCAGGAGGACTCCCTTGACGGCAGCGGATGGCCTACGGCATAGCCAAAAACTCTCCCCGGGTTTCCACCTCCCTTCCCCCACCGGCCGAAAAACGGCCCGGCTATGGCTGTTTGACCTCCAAGATCAAACCCCCCCGCCGAGACAAGCCAGATAGATGCGTTCCCCGGAGAGGGCGATCCCGTAGACGTTGCCGGGAACAGGCAAGACCCCGGTTTCGCGGGGAGCAGTAGGATCGCCCACGTCCACCAGATACAGATCGATGTTGGCCAGGTACGCCGTCCCCCCGGCTGCTGCCAGATCCTTCCCGAGCAGTCTCACCTCGTAGTGGCCGATTTCCCTGGGAGAAGTGGGATCGCTCACGTCCACTACCCTGAGGCCGGCGTCCTGAGTGGTGAGGTAGACGTAATCTCCCGCTATGGCCAGGTCGACGGCGTCCCCCGGTACCGGGCAGCTCCCCGCCAGCTTGGAGGCGGCGGGGTCACCTACGTCCAGCACCGTCAGCCCGGCGGGCCCGTCCGCCAAGTAGGCATAATGCCCCCGCACCGCCACCCCCTGGGCCTTGCCGGGGGAGGTGTAGGTGGACAGAAGCGCCGGGGCGGCGGGGTCCGCTATATCGAGGACGAGCAGCTCCCCGGCGGCCAGATAGGCATATCCTCCCGATACCGCTATGCCGCCCCCGTGCCCCCGGACGTCATATGAGCTCACCGCCTGGGGGGCAGTGGAATCGCTCACGTCCACTATCCAAAGTCCATCCCCGAAAGTCATTAGATAAACGCGATCTCCAGCCACTGCTATCCCCGTCGGAGACCGGGGCGTGTCACAGTAACCGAGCAGCTTGGGAGCGGTGGGATCGCTTACCCCGATCACCCATAGACCGCCGTAGGAGTCGACTGCGTAGACGCGCTCCCCGAACACGGACAGCTTTCGGGGCGCCCCTACCAGCCGGAAAGCCCCGACTTCCCGTAGGGCTGTGGGATCCCTCACGTCTACCACCCGCAGGCCGCCCCAACCGGCGGCGATGTAAGCGTATTCCCCCGCCAGGATGATCTCGACGGGAAAGCCCTTTACCTCGCAGCTCCCGAGCTCCACCAGCTCTGTATGATCGCTTGCGTCGAGAAGGTGAAGTCCAGTGTCCCTGTCCCCCACGTAGACGTGATCTCCCGTGGCGGCGACGGACAAAGCGGTCCTCAACTGGGTATAAGCCCCCACTTCCACTGGAGACGTGGGGTCGGTCACATCGATAGCCCTCAACCCGCCGCCGGTAGCAGCCAGGTAGGCATAACGTCCTGCCACTGCCACTCCATAGGCTCGGTCTGGTGTTTCGCAAGCGCCCACTTCCATTGGGGCCGTGGGGTCGCTGACGTCGATCACCCGGAGCCCTCCGGCCCCATCGGCTACGTACACGTAGTCCCCCGCCACCACCAGGTCGCGGGCGTCCTTGGGGGTATCGTAGACCCCGATCTCCACCGGAGCGGTGGGGTCCCCGAGGTCCAATATCCGCAGTCCCTCCCTCCGGGCGGCCACGTAGAGCAAGCCGCCGGCCACCTCCATGTCGAGCGCTTGCCAGCCCGTATCGTAGTGGCGTACTTCCTGGGGGCTATCGGGGGAGCTCACGTCGAAGATCCACAATCCAACGGTGTAGACGTTCACGTACATGTAGCTTCCCATCACGGCCAGACTGCTTATGCGTTCCGGAAGGGGTTGAGTGCTTCCCACCACCTCGGGGCCAGTCGGTTCGGAGATGTCCAGGACGACCAACCTCGGCCCCAGGCCCACATAAGCGTAGGGCCATTTCACGTCCAGGGTCCCGGCGGGCCCGCCGAGTTGGCCCACCGGCTCCAAGTTCTGGGCCACGGCGGCCTGGCATAAGAGGGCCAGGGCCACCATGGCCAACAACACCACAGAGACCCTCGCTTTCTTCACCTCTTCCTCCTTCCCTGCTACGGGTTTAGACGGTTGGGATGGAAGGGGACTTGCACGGACGGGGAAAGACTTCGTACCCCACATCACTGCTCACTCGCTTTTTCTTGGGAGGAACGGGCCTAAGCCGCACGCCCTCACCGCAGCACTTCAGGGCTAACCCCCATCTTAACCTAGCACGGACACAGGAACCACGTCAAGGGGTGCCCCCGTGTGACCGTGTTTAAGGCGCGATGAGGGGGCAGGGCAGCGAGGGAGACCTTCTCCACACCCAGGGCGAAACAGGGACACACAAACACAACCGTCTGTGAAATCGCCGTGCCCATCCCCACTCCCATGTCAAGTTAGCACCGCACAGGATATACAGCCGAACCTCCAGCTTGGCCCGGCGCGGAGGATCCCGTACCCTTCCCACGGAGATGAGCCCCAAATACGTGGTGCTGGGCGCGGGGCGCCAGGGGATAGCGGCGGCTTATGACCTCGCCCTCCATGGGGAGGCCGAGGAAGTCATCCTCGCCGACGCCAATCCTCAGGCAGCAGAGAGCGGGGCCACACGGGTGAACCACCTCCTTGGGAAGGAGCTCGTTCGCCCGGCCGTGGCGGACGCTGACGACATCAGGTCGGTGACGGA
>MTNI01000164.1 GCA_002011415.1 Candidatus Acetothermia bacterium JdFR-47 | reverse complement strand
CGTGACACGTTGAGCCATAAGGAGATCAGAAAGCGGGCGGTCACCGCGCTACGGGAGGTGCAGCTTCCAGACCCAGAGAGGATCCTCACCTGCTATCCGGTGCAGCTGTCGGGCGGGATGCGGCAACGGGTGTGCATTGCCATGGCGCTCTCCACGGAGCCTGAGCTCCTCATCGCCGATGAACCCACCACCTCCCTGGACGTGACCATCCAGGACCAGATCCTGCGTCTCTTGAACGCCCTCGTGGAGCGGCGGGAGACCTCGGTTATCTTCATCACCCACTCCTTAGGCGTAGTCAGGGAGATGGCGGACCGCGTGTACGTTATGTACGCGGGCAACATCGTGGAGAACGCGAGTAAGCAAGAGCTGTTTTCCCACCCCATGCATCCCTACACCGTGGGGCTGATGACCGCGGTCCCCAAGCTCACCGGTGGGGGCATCGCCGAGGGGATCCCCGGGCGCATCCCGGATTATCTGAACCCCCCTTCCGGCTGCCGGTTCCAGCCCCGCTGTCCCAAGGCGCTGCCCCGCTGTGCAGAGGGAGTTCCTGACCCGGTGCCGGTGGGAGAGGACCACGAGGTCGCGTGTTACCTGTTCCAAGGGTGAGAGAGATGACAGAGCCAGTTTTAGACGTTGTCAAGCTCAAGAAGTACTTCGTCACTTCCCGGGGCACCGTACGGGCCGTAGACGGGGTGAGCTTCTCCCTGAGCGAGGTGGAGACCCTGGGGTTGGTGGGCGAGTCGGGCTCTGGCAAGAGCACCACCGCCTACACCGTCATCGGGATCTACGCCCCCACGTCCGGGAAGATCGTGTTCCAAGGCCAAGACATATCCAAGCCTGTGGCCAAGCGGCCCAAGGAGCTGAAGCGGGCTATCCAGATCGTGTTCCAGGACCCGGGCACCTCCCTTAACCCCAGGCGCACCATCGGGCAGATCCTGGAACTGCCCTTGAAGGTGCACGGGGTGGGTGACCGCCGGGATAGAAAACAGCGGGTGGTCAAGCTCCTGGAGAGGGTGGAGCTCCCTCCTGATTACGTGTACAAGGCCCCGCACATGCTGGGCGGTGGGGAGCGGCAGATGGTCGCCATTGCCCGGGCGCTGGCCACCGAGCCCAAGCTCGTCATCCTGGACGAGCCCACCTCAGCGTTGGACGTCTCGATTCAGGCCAAGATCATCAACATGCTGATCGAGTTCCAAAAGGAGATGAGGCTTTCGTACCTGTTCATCACCCACGATTTGAGCCTCATGAGAAACGTGGCCCATCGGGTTGCCATCATGTACCTGGGCAAGATCTGCGAGGTCGCTACCACGGCCGAGTTCTTCCAGAACCCGCTTCACCCCTACACCCAGATGCTGCTCTCCTCCATCCCGGTCGTTTCGGAGGAAGAGGAGGCGCTGAAGCCCGCCAAGGTGGTCTCGAAGGGTGAGATCCCCAGCCCCGTCAATGTGCCCCCGGGGTGCGGCTTCCACACTAGGTGCCTGGAGGTAGGGGGAGGCGTGTACCCGGAGGGTGCCGGAGATGGTGGAGGTGGCGGAGGGCCATTTCGTGGCTTGCCACAAGTTCGCGGGGGAACCAGCACGTGTTTCCGCAAATTAGAGGAGGTGGATAGTGGCCAAGGTGTTGTGGATAAACCCGGTGGGGACGGATCTCTTCGATCGCCCCATAGCCGAGTTCTTGGAGGGTGCCAAGGCCCCGGGGACAGAGATCGACGTGGTGTCCCTTCCGCGCGGGCCCATGCACCTCGAGTACCACTACTACGAGGCGTTGATCCTGGCTGACACCCTCCATGAGGTGCGACGGGCGGAGGTAGAGGGGTACGACGCTGCGGTCATCGGTTGCTTCTATGACCCCGGGCTCAGGGAGGCCCGGGAGCTCGCGGAGAGGCTCGTTGTCACCGCCCCGGCCGAGTCGGCGATGCACATCGCGGCGACGCTTGGCCACTCCTTCTCCATCATCGTCGGCCGCAAGAAGTGGATCCCCAAGATGCACGAGAACGTAGTGAAGTACGGCTTCGCCGAACACCTTGCCTCATTCAAATCCGTAGATCTCGGCGTCTACGACTTCCAGAAGGACAAAGCGGAAACGGCCCGCCGCCTGCGGGAGGCAGCGAAAGAGGCTGTGGAGAAAGACCGGGCCGAGGTCATCATNCTCGGTTGCACCATCGAGTTCGGCTTCTACCAGGAGCTTCAGGAAGAGCTGGGGGTGCCGGTGATCGACGCGGTCATCGCCCCCCTCAAGTACGCCGAGTTTTTGGTGGAGCTGCGGGAGCGTTTCGGGTGGTCCACGAGCAAGGTCTACGGGTACCAGTCNCCCCCACCCGCTGAGATCAGGGACTGGGGACTCGAGGAGCAATACGGTACCCGAGGGCTCTGGAAGTAAGAAAGGAAGGAAATGGCGGGAGAGCTGCGTGTCGGTTTCGACGTCGGAGGGACGTTCACAGACGGGGTGCTCATGCGGGGCCGGGAGGTCCTGGCCAAGGCCAAGGCCCTCACCACTGAGGACGTGACCGGTGGAATCATAGGCGCCCTGGACGAGCTCCTGGCCCAGTCCGGGGTGAACCCGGCGGAGATCGCGATGGTGTCACTCGGCACCACCCACACCACCAACGCCATCATTGAGCGGCGGAACCTGAACAAGGTGGGGATCTTTCGCCTGGGGGCCCCGGCCACCACGGCGATCCCACCCCTCACAGGCTGGCCGGAGGACCTGAAAGCTGCCATTGGAGGACCGGAGTTCGTGCACATCATCCGCGGTGGCTCGGAGTACGACGGCCGGGACATTGCCCCCTTGGACGAGAAGGCCATCGCCGAGGCTTGCCNCAAGATGAAGGGGAAAGTGGACTCGGTGGCTATCACCGGGGTGTTCTCCCCCATCATCCCCAAGCACGAGGAGCGGGCGGCCGAGATCGTGCGGGACATCCTCGGGGAGGATGTCCACATCACCCTCTCCCACCGCATCGCCACCATCTCGCTCCTGGANCGGGAGAACTCCACCATCCTCAACGCCTCCGTGATCACGGTGATGCAGCGGGCGGTGAGCTCCCTGAAGCAGGCGGTGAAGGAGCGGGGGATAAAGGCGCCCCTCTTTATCGTGCAGAATGACGGGAGCGTGATGTCGGCCGACTACGCGGTGGACTACCCCATCTTCACCGTGGCTTCGGGGCCGGCGGCGAGTGTGCGAGGGGCAGTGTACCTCTCGGGGATCGAGGACGGGGTGGTGGTGGACATTGGGGGGACCTCCACCGATGTCGCCTACATCGTCAAGGGCTTCCCCCGCGAGTCCTCCATCACGGTGACGATCGGTGGGGTGAAGACGAACATCCGGTGCCCGGACCTCCTCTCCATCGCCCTGGGCGGAGGGACGATCGTGAAGTATCAGGGCGAGGAGGTGCTGGATCTCGGGCCCGAGAGCGTGGGCTACAACCTGGTGCGTCTGGGGAAGTCCTTTGGCGGGCCGCTCCTCACGGTGCACGACGTGGCCGTGGCCAAGGGGGTGCTCGACCGTAAGCTCGACGTGTTCAAGACCGACTTCGTCACCCGCCCGGAGGCGGTCAAGGCCTTGCCCGCGAAGCTGATCGACGCTGCCTGGGCCAAGATCAAGGACAGGCTCGAGGAGGCGATCGACAAGATGAAGACCACCGCCGAGCCGGTGCCGGCGATCTTCATCGGGGGCGGGGCGTTGGTGGTTCCCAAAGAGGGGATCGCCGGGGTGTCCGAGGTCCTGAGCCCCGATCACTTCGAGGTGGGCGGGGCCGTGGGGACCACCATTGCCGAGATCGGGGCCTACGCCGAGGGCGTGGTGGACCTGGAACAGGAGGACCGGGACGAGGCCATCGCCCGGGTCACGGAACAGGCCATCGAGAACGCCGTCTCCGCCGGAGCCATTCGGGAGACGGTGGAGGTCATGGATGTGGAGGAGATCCCGTTCACCTACATGCCCGGAAAGAGGGAGAAGATCCGGGTGCGGGTGAAGGGGAAGATCCTCCAGTGAGGGGGCGGGCGATGGGCGCGCGAGAGATCCTGGCCGACTGGGGCGTTAAGGAGTTCCGGGTGATCGACAAGGAGGCCATCCAGGAGATCACCCTGGGGGCTTCGATCCTCGCCACCGGGGGCGGTGGGGACCCAGAGATCGGCCTTCTTTGGACCTACAAGGTACTGGACGAGGGCAAGGAGATCATCATGGTGGACCCCGCCGCGATTCCCGACGGGATCCAGGTGGCGAGCCCGGCCTGTCTCGGAGCAGCCTTGGTCCTCACTGAGAAGCCCCCGCGGGGCGAGGTCCTCAATTTGGCCATGCGCCGGCTGGAGCGGTACCTGGGCCGGCCCATCCAGGCCACCATTCCCATCGAGTGCGGCGGGGTGAACTCACCTGTGGCTTACGCCGCTGCCGGGGAGCTTGGGGTGCCGGTGATCGATGTCGACGGCATGAACCGGGCCTTCCC
>MTNI01000025.1 GCA_002011415.1 Candidatus Acetothermia bacterium JdFR-47 | reverse complement strand
GAGGGGAGTGCCGCAAGGGTTCCTGCCCCTGTGACTCCGAGGCGCACGCTCCCTCCTCCCTGACGAAGGGAACTGGCTTTCGTCCGTGTTTGGTATAGGCTCGTGGGGAGGTGTCCATTGGTCACATATGCGGACTTCGAAAAGCTCGAAATCCGGGTGTGGGCCAGGTGGTGGAGGCCGAGCCGTTTCCCGAGGCGAGAAAGCCGGCCTATAAGCTCCAGATCGACTTTGGTCCGCTGGGGAACAAGCGCTCCAGCGCCCAGATCACCGCGCTCTATACCCCGGAGGAGCTCGTGGGAAGGTTGGTCGTTGCCGTGACCAACTTCCCTCCTAAGCCGATTGCTGGCTACGTCTCCGAGGTCTTGGTGTTGGGGGTGGTGCTCGACGGGGGACGAGTGGCCCTGATCGGTCCGGACCGCGATGTCCCGCTTGGCAGCAGGATTCTCTAGCTTCTTGGAGACGGCCACTTCCCCGGGTGGTATCCTGAGGTGGAGGTGGCCTATGCGCGTGTATCGGGTCGAGTCGGCGGCGGAGGCGGCGCAGGCCTACCCGTGCATCACTGAGGACAGCCGCTGGGCAGCAGGGCTCCCTCTCTCCCGGGAGTGGTTTGCCCGAAACCTGGGTGAGCACGTGTGGGCATGGCACGCGGAGGAGGACGGGAAGGTCGTGGGGCATATCTACTGGGCTCCGGCCGAGCGAGCTCTGGTTCCTTACCGGGTCGAGGACGGGGCTGCGTTCCTGTACTGCGAATGGGTCCAAGGTCCGTATCAGGGCCAGGGGATCATGCGCGCCCTGTTCTCCGCGTTCGTCGAAGGGTTGCGGGCTGAAGGGTACAAGGGGATCGTGGTGGACGTGACCGAGTATCCCAACTACATGCACTACTCGCACTTTGCCAAGCGGGGGTTAGGGTGTTGCGGGAAGGGGAGGGATGGAAGCTGATGTACCTTCCCCTGTCCCAAGCGACGGTGGAGGTGGAGCCCCTCGAGGTCCACATTCCCAGGTTCGGGACTGCGCCGGTGGAGATCGTGATCCTGGGATCCCGGTTCTGTCCGGTGGGGGCGTGGACGGTATTGGAGGTGCGCAAGGTGGCCAGCGAGTTCCCGGGCGAGGTGGAGCTGCGGGAGATCCCGGCTAGCTCTGAGACCCTGGCCCGCTACGGCCGGGCTGACGGGATCTTCATCAACGGCAAGGAGCCGTTCATCGGCCCCACCTTCGAGAAGGCGATCCGCACGGCCATTCGGGAAGCGTTGAAGCGGGGGTGATTTACTATTCCCTCCGGGGCTTGTTTACAATGTCGCGATGGCCATAGTCAGGTTTGGCGTCTCGATAGACGAGGAGCTCCTCTCCCGGTTTGACGAGGAGATCGTGCGACGGGGATACGCCAACCGTTCCGAGGCCATTAGGGACCTCATCCGGGAGCGGCTGGTGCGGGAAGAATGGCGGGCCGGCCAGGAGGTCGTGGGGGTCATAACCTTGGTGTACGACCATCACGTGCGGGAGCTGGAATCGAAGATCACGGACATTCAGCACGACCATCACAGCAAAGTGCTATCCGTAATGCACATCCACCTGGACCACCACAACTGCCTGGAGATCATCGCCGTAAAGGGCGAGGGGGCCGAGATAGCAGAGCTCGCTGCCAGGCTCATCGGCCTCAAAGGAGTTCGCCACGGCCGCCTTACGGCCACTACCACCGGGAAGGACCTGGTGTAGTGTAACAAACGTTACATTTGTTCGACGTGTATGCCCCAGGCCTGTGGAAAACTTTCCGCCGATGTCCGCTTGCTAGGGGACATCTGTCCTATGCAAGTTAGATCTCACATGGGATCCGAAGAACGGACGCCAGAGCTTTTTTGTCCACAGCTTTTCCCACATGCAAAAGTGATATCCACCACTATAGGCTCTTAATTCATCGCCGCACCGGCCGGCGAGGTAAAAGTGGCTGGCGAGGTTAAGTTCTCCCCAAGGGCGTTCTCCAATTCAGGATAAGCAGTAGAATTCCGGTGTTGTTTGAGGTCTGACATGTGGAAGAACTCGTGGGATTTGCTACGCAAGCACCGGGATCTGCGCCTTTTGTTTTGCTCCAATGCTCTGTGGACCTTCGGGGCCATGCTGTATTCGTTTGTCTGGCCCAACTACGTGCGGGACCTCGGCGGTTCTGCTCGGGAGATCGGCCTTCTCACCTCCCTTATGTTCGCCACCATTGCCCTCACCCTCCTTCCCGGGGGGTGGCTGGCCGACCGGTTCGAACGCAAGCGGCTCATGCTCGTCACCTGGGGGTTGGCCACGCTGGCCCCGATCTTTTACGTCACCGCCCAGACCTGGACGGGACTGATTCCGGGGGCAATCCTGTACTGCGTTTTCCTTGGGTGGCCAGCCGTGGAGGCGTATATGGCCGACGCGGTGCCCCCCAGCTCCATGGCCAGGGCCTTTACCCAGACGAACGCCGGCTATTCCCTGGGGGCCATCCTCTCCCCNCCGCTCGGGGCAGCGCTGCTTCCCCATGTNGGGATGCGTGGACTTTTTTGGCTTGCNTTCGGGTTCTTCATCGCCTCCACCTGCGTGCTNGCCATGCTTACCCCCCAGCGCCCCACGGCTCAGCGAGTGCGCCTTAACTTAAAGGAGGTCGTGGCCGACCGGGGACTTCTTCTCTGGACAGGGCTGTTCATCGTNGCCGCCTGGGCGAGCTCAGCGTTGCGGCCCTTTCTTTCTCCCTATTTCGAGGACGCGCTGGGTCTTGAGCGGCCGTGGATCCTGGCCACGAGCTCCTTGCTCGCCTTGGGGGAGGTGGTCTTGACCCCACTTTTGGGGCACCTGGGGGATAGGGACAGCCCTCGAGCCTTGGCTGGAGGGTTGTGGGCCCTTGCGGCTGGGTGCCTGCTCCTTCTGTTTGGGGGCGTGTGGGGACTTGTNCCGGCGGCGCTGCTCCTGGGAGGGGACCGGGTGTCGGCGTCCCTGTTCCGCTCTACGATCGGCAAACAGGTNATCGTCCGGAGGGGCACGGTTTTTGCGGGGACGCTAGTTTTGGCGAGCCTCGCTGAGGCTCTGGGACCACTCGCCGGTGCAAGTCTCTACGCGCTTGCCCCTCAAGGGCCGATCTGGCTTGCGATGGGCCTTGCCTCTATCCTCGGCGGATTGGCATGGATGAAAAGGGGTAAAACTTAGGCTGAAGNTGGCCCGACCGAATGTAGAACTTTCGCGGCCCCTTTTGAAAGGGATCTATTAAAGGGACAGAAATATGTCGTGATGCCAAAATTAGAAGTCGCTGTGGCTTAGAATTCCAGGAACTGTGTTCGGTTTTGCATGACTGCGCGCGATGGCGGACGAGGACCTCACTCCGGTGTTCTACCTTCAGTTTGAATAAACACAAAAGCAAAGCCTAGGTGGAGTGCAAAGTCCCAGACGGCCCCCATCTCCAAAGGCTACGTTGGCCGTTACTCCGAATAACGACAGGAGTTCATACCTTCCCATCTTCAGTGCCCCTTGCTTGGGTGTGTTGAAGGACTTGACATCGGCGCCATAATAAATTAGAATATCAGACGAATATGATAGATGCATTCCTCGTGTCATCCAGGGCGTGTGGAGTCACAAAAAAGTTGGCGGGGCAAGCAGTGCGGAAACCTCGCCCTCGGGGACAACCCTGAGAGGCGAACTCCAAGGAGGTAGGCGATGTTGCGGAAGATGCGCGTTGGGTTGGGTATCGGGCTTTTGACCATCCTTTTGGTCTCTATTTTGGCACCCGTGGCCTTGGGTACGTCCCAAGGTCAGGGAAAGGGTGCGAGCGGTGGGGACAACCAAACCGCCGTCGGCATCACGGTGGAACCCCCCTCCTCGGGAGGAGGTGCGTGGATCCAGGCTACCAAGGTGGCCGACCTGGATCTAACCGTCAGTCCTGACAACCCCAGGGCCACGGCCGTGGTGGAGCTGGAAGTCCATGTGGACCAGGCCGTTGCGCAGATCAGTATCTACGCCACGATCACGAACAAAAACCACATGAGGATCAAGTGGTACAACTTGCTTGAAAACGGCCACTTCCTGATAAACGGTAACCCCGGTGCAGCGGCCGGGAAGGGTCCTGAATGGGAGTTCGGGGTGGTCTGGCAGTCCACTGAGTCCCCGGTCATGCCGGGAGACTATGTAATCCAGATTCCCATCGAGCTGGACCTGACGGCCGGGGGTAAGGTTGATCCACGCATCATCCCCGCTGGCTCCACCGGGGGTAAAGCCGTTATCGTCTGGACCCTAGTGATCGGCGATATGTAAGAACTGTCGTTGGGGGAGGGCGAAAGTGAAGGCCCTCCCCCTCTTGCCTTCCCCTAAAAGGAGGTGCCATGTCCCCAAGGGGATGTTTTCTGATTGCAGCTTTGCTTCTATCCTTGGCCGTTCATACGCTTGCCGCTGGCCTCGGGATTTTTCCTTACCTCATCGATGAGACCCTGCCCTTGGGGGTCACGGTGGAGCGCACGGTGGTGGTGCGGAATCTCTCTCCCGAGCCGAAGTTTATCGAGGTCTCCTTGCGAGGGCTTTGCACTACTGCGGACGGAACGCCCTTGTGGTTGGA
>MTNI01000087.1 GCA_002011415.1 Candidatus Acetothermia bacterium JdFR-47 | reverse complement strand
TCCGTGACCCCGGAGAACGCGGAGGAGCTTCTCCTGGAGGAGCTCCTGAGTTCGCCCCTGTTTGGCCTCCGGTTCCGCCAAAACGCGGCCCGGGCCCTACTCCTCCCCCGCCCGCGGCCGGGCAGACGCACGCCGCTTTGGCTCCAGCGCCTCAAGGCCCGCGATCTCCTGGAAGTGGCCCGGGGCGAGGAGGGCTTTCCCGTTGTGACGGAGACCCTGCGCGAGGTCCTGGCCGACTTCCTCCCCATGACGGAGCTCGTGAACTTCCTCTGCGCCCTCGCGGCGGGGGAGATCGAGCTCGTGGCGCGCCTTTCTAAGGCCCCCTCCCCCTTTACCGCCTCGCTCCTGTTCGAGTTCCAGGCTACCTACCTCTACCAGTGGGACGAGCCGAAAACTGCCCCGGTTCGGGCCCCTCTCCCCCGGGAGGAGCTCTCCGCCCTTCTGGGCAGGGACCTCGAGGGGTATGTGGATCAAGAGGCGGTGGAGGTGCTTACCGCCAGGCTCCAGGGACTGGGGGAGGGGCAATGGGCCCGCACCGGGGTCGAGCTCGTGGAGCTGGTGCGGCGCTTGGGCGATCTCTCGGAGGAGGAACTCACCGCCCGCGCTTCCCCTGAGGCCCTCGCGGCCTTGCCGGAGCTTTTCTCCGACGGGCGCCTGGCGCGCCTGGAGCTGCCTGGCGCCAAGCCCCCCGTCCGCATCGTGGCCGGGGAGGACTTGCCCCTCTTTCAAGCCGCCCTGGCCGGAGATGAAGGCGTTCAAAAGGACTTGGTCAGACGTCACGCCGCCTCACGGGCCCTCGTCTCTCTTCCCGAGCTCCTCTCGCGCTACCCCTTCCCGGAGGAAGTGGTCCGGGCGGCCTTAGCCGAGCCCCCGTTC
Source organism: Candidatus Acetothermia bacterium JdFR-47 (assembly GCA_002011415.1). Taxonomy (GTDB): domain Bacteria; phylum Bipolaricaulota; class Bipolaricaulia; order Bipolaricaulales; family Bipolaricaulaceae; genus JdFR-47. The sequence continues at coordinate 3,707 of MTNI01000087.1, read as the reverse complement.
TTGGAGGTGCGCTTCCGTGGGGAGGTATGCTGGGCGAGCCGGAAGAACCTGGAAACTTTGCGTCACCTCACCCTGGCCCGGCGCCGCCGGCTTGCCCGGGCCCATTCGCCGGCCGCCTTCCAGACTTTCCTCCTCCGGCACCAGCGTCGCCATCCGGAGGCTATGGTTTCCGGGGAGGAGGGGCTGCTTGAGGTCCTAACGATCTTGCAAGGGGTTTTCCTCCCTTGGGCCTTGTGGGACCTGGAGGCGCTTCCCCAAAGGGTTTCAGGCTACCGGAGGGAGTGGCTCGAGGGTCTCCTTCGGGCCGGAGAGCTGGTGTGGATCGGCCGGCCCGGGCCAGGGAAGGAGCTCCAGGTGGCTTTTCTCCGGCGGGAGGACCTCCCCTGGCTCAGGGCGGCCTATTCCCCTGAGGAGACAAAGCTCTCACCCCATGCCGAGGAGGTGCTCTCCTGTCTTGCGGAGCGGGGGGCAAGTTTTCTAGTGGAGCTCTCCGGGGAGCTCGGGATCCCCTCAGCCCAAGTGGCACTTGCTTTGTGGGAGCTCGCCCGGGCGGGCCTCGTGACGAGCGACGGCCTGGAGCCGCTCCTGGCCGGCCCCCCTCCCCAAAGGCCGGGGAGGCTCCGGGTGTGGCAGGGAGGGAAGGGGCGCTGGGCCCTGCTTTCCCCGCCGGGGGAGCGCTCCGAGGCAGGGGTGGAAGCCCTGGCGCGGCTGCTCCTCTCCCGCTACGGGGTCCTCTCCCGGCAGGTCTTGGCCCTGGACGGGGCGGCCGTCCCCTGGGGGGAGCTTTATTCCCTCCTTTCGCGCCTGGAGTGGCGAGGGGAGGTGGCCCGGGGGGCGTTCGTGCAGGGGCTGGCCGGCGCCCAGTTTGCCCGGGAGGACGTGCTGCGAAGGTTGGGAAGGAGGATGAGGGGTGGGTCATCCTCTCCGCTTGTGATCCGGCAATCGTCTGGGGGGCCGGCTCCCCGTTTCCCCTGGCGCACCCCTTGGACCCGGGGTGGCGGCTCCGCCGCACCCCGGGGAACTACCTCGTCCTCCGCGGGGGCCTTCCGGTCCTCGCCGTGGAGGCGTGGGGGGAGCGGCTCACGGCCCTGGTGGAGTTCCCCCCGGAGGAGCTCCGCCGGGCTCTCTCCCTCCTCCCCGAGCTACTCAAGGGCCCCGCCCGCCGGCTCCGGGTCCGCACCTGGAACGGGGCCCCGGTGAGAGGTAGCCAGGTGGAGGAGGTCCTCTCAAGCCTCGGCTTTTCCCGCGACCCCGAGGCCATGGTGCTTTATCGCAAGTATTGAGTACTGGAGGCAATTGAGGAGAGGTGTTCACTCTAAACCTCTGCCAGCACGTGGGACAATTCGCGCAAGGAACGGATCGTCCTGTCTGGGCAGTGGAGGGGGGAGCAGGGAACCTGCTCCGCGTAGGGGCCGGTGAGCACCCGCACTGTGCGTATGCCCAAGAGCCGGGCCGGGAGGACGTCATGGTCGAGCCGGTCCCCTACCATGACTGCCTCACTGGGGGATACCCCGAGCCCGTCCAGGATCATGCGGAAGAACAAGGTGTCGGGCTTGGCCACCCCCATCTCCTCCGAGACGAGCTGCCACCGGAAGAAGCCGAGGACACCGGCCTCCTCCAAGTACCCCTTGATCCAGGCGGGCTGGTTTCCGGCTAGGGCGAGGAGGAAATCTTTAGAAAGGCTCGCAAGCGTTTCCTTCACCCCGGGCCCCAGACGGGGAATGTAGTCCTCCGCCAGGTGCCGGCGTTGGAACTCCCGGAAGACATCCTTGAGACGGCGGAACCGACTTACGTCTGGCCGGACGAGCTCCCATAGGACTGCGATCCTGGGGTTGCGCTCACAGCGCCGGGTGGCGGCGAGGACCAGTCGTGCAAGCTCCTCTCCGTCGATGTCGATCCCATTTTTCTGAAGGAGCTGGACTAGGAACTTGTCCCAGGCCGTGTACTCGTGATCCTCGTCCAGGATCGGCCCGCCTACGTCTATCAGCAACGCCTTTATCGCCATCTTGACTCCGGCACCCATGTTACCTGGCAGGGGTTCCTTCGTCGAAACGGGCTATACTTTTCGTTCGATGAAAGCGTTCAAATCCTTGATCCTTGGCATCGTTGCGCTCCTTTCGGCCACGGGCTGCACGGCCCAGGAAGTCCTACCCCCGCAGGGGCTCACGTCCTTCCTCTACCAGCTGCAGGATGCCGACATAGAGGCGATCGTCGCCTCAGGCTTTGGGCTCGTGGTCATGGACTACTCCCAGGACGGAAGCGATGAGGAGCGCTACTTGCCGGAGGAGATCGCGCGCCTCACGACGCACGGGATCGTCGCCCTCGCCTACCTCTCCATCGGCGAAGCCGAGGACTACCGCTTCTACTGGGACGAGGCCTGGGACGCCGATCNCGACGGGGTNCCTGATCCGGGTGCCCCGGCCTGGCTTGGCCGCTCCAACCCCGACTGGGCCGGAAATTACAAGGTCCGCTACTGGGACCCTGCCTGGCAGGCGATCGTTCTTTCTTACCTCGACAAGATCATCGCTCAGGGCTTTTCCGGCGTGTACCTCGATATCGTCGACGCCTTCGNGTACTGGTCCGNCCCGGGTAACCCCGAGGGTGAAGTCCTTCCCGAGGCAGAGGCCGCCCGGCGCATGATCGAGTTCGTGCTTCGGATCGCGAGCCAGGCCCGGGAGCGGGTCCCCGACTTTCTCGTCGTCCTCCAGAACGCCGAGTGGATCTTGGACTTCGATGAGGACGGGAAGCTCCTATCCGCGGTCTCCGGCTGGGGGGTAGAGGACCTCTTCTACAACGGTACTACGCCCAATTCGACCGAATGGGTGGCCGAGCGGACTGCCTACCTGGACCGGCTGGTCGCTGCCGGGAAGTTCGTGCTGTCGGTGGACTATGTGGACGACGGGACCGGCTACCGGGGCGAGAACAAGCGTCGGATCGACGACTACCTCGCCCGAGCCCGCGCCCGCGGCTACACGCCCTACGCTGCCCGGTCGGACAGAGCCCTGGATGAGATCGTGATCATCCCCGGGGTCCAGCCATAGGCTGAATGTTATGTAGATTACCTTCGCTTGGTCTACCGGCGGACCAGCTTTGCGCCCAGCTCGAAGGCCCGCTGGAGGAGGTCCTCCCGGTGCTTCGCCCCCTCTCCCCGGTCGGCACGGGTGACGATCAGGGTGTCCACCAGCTCGACGTTCGCGTCCTTGCACCACAGGCGGATTGTGGTCAGGGCAGGCTCGGGGTCCCTGGAGAAATCCGCTACCCAAATGAAAAGGCCCCGTTTCCTCTTCCTGACCCGGGTGCGGAAGGTCACCCGTCCGTCAGGGCCTGTGATCATTTCAGCCAGGCAGTTACAGCGGTCGATCATGAGCTTTAGCTGGGCGCTCACGGTCCCGTAGTAGGCTGGGGTCCCGATGACTAAGGCGTCGGCCGTGTCGATGGCCTCGTAGACGTGCTCCATCCCGTCTTGGAAGCTGCAGTAGGCCGGGGCCGGGTATTCCGCGCAGGCCTGGCAGGGCCGGATCGAAAGGTCGTTGAGGTAGATCACATCTGTCTTTGCCCCTTCGGCCCGCGCCCCAGCGAGCGCCTGGGAGACCAGGGTGTCGGTGTTTCCCTCCTTTCTGGGGCTGGCTACGATCCCCACTACCTTCGGTCCCATAGCTCTTCCCTCCCTGGATCAGCCCGCCGCCAGCGTTGTCCGGACCTCCCGG
>MTNI01000157.1 GCA_002011415.1 Candidatus Acetothermia bacterium JdFR-47 | reverse complement strand
ATCACTGAGGGAGATGTGCCCGGACACTCCCGGGAGTTCGCCCAAGCCGCCCGGTCCGAGCGGGCAAAGGCGGCGCTGCTGGCCGCGGCCAAGGCGGTGGCCGGGACCTGTATCGATGTGTGGACCGACCCGGCCCTCTACCGGTCCATCCGGGAAGAGTTCGAGCGAGAGCGCGGAGCGTAGTGCCAGAGCTGAACTGCAGAACTTGACAGTGGGGAGGGGAAGGTCACTATAATTTAGTGGCTGCCATCCAAAATAGGGAGGTGATTGGGGATGGCAATTCTGCGCAAGCGGGTGGGTCTTCTAATAGCGCTGGTCGGCTTGGCGTCAACGCTAGCCCTCCCTGCTACTACAGAAAAATAGGAACCTTCGGGACTTCGCCTTGCCAACAGACATGGCCTAACAGTTCGAGAGCTATTTGAGGCACTCGGAGAATCTCTGAGCGGCATTCCGACCGCAATGTGGGATGCTCCCGTCTATATCGGTCCGATATCCAGTCGCATCGTTCACCGATCTGTACAAAGTAACAATGAAGAGAGCAATCCCTCACTTCCCGAAACCACCACAACAGTGGTGACATTTTGGTACTGGTCGTGGATCACTCCGGCGTTCGAGGGGGACATTCTTTACGGCTCAGTGACAGAAGCATCAGAATGGGTTATGTATATGAGCGTAACCTCCGAGCTTATCGGTCCTACCTCTGACAGCGCACATGACTGGGGGTTGTTTACGACACGTGTTGAGGCGTGGGATCTCGTGGGAGTCTCTTCTGGCTATTACTACTCGCATGGAATCCACTACTATTACGATTTTACTTTAGACCCCTCTTCGGACATCTGGTACTCATATTCAGGCACCATTTTTGTCCCCTGATTCTTCTCCGAGGCGAGGGGCAGGGCGATTTGCATCGCCCTGCCCTTGTGTTACTCTCATGAGAGTAGCGTGAGGAGGAGTGGTTGGTGTCAAAAATGATACAATGTGCGAGGTGGGTACTTACAGGGGCGGTCCTGGGGTTGGCTTTGATGGGAGGACGTGGAGCCAGCTTTCCCTTGGACTGGGAGGTGGGAGACTACTGGACCTATCAGGTGCAAGCCTGGGTTGAGGGGGAGGAGGCCGGACCTACCCCGGGCGATATCGTCACTTACTACGCCGTGGCCCGGGCAGAGCTTTTGAACAAAGGGCTGTGGGCTTTGGCCGAGGTCAGGAAGTTCCCCGACGGAAGGGAATTTATTTCGCCGCTCACCGTTTTCATATTCCCGCCGAATCCCCAGCCCAAGGGCTGGCCACTTCCCACACGAGCTGCCCCCAGGCCCGAAGGAATGACGGTAGTCTGGCGGGCCACATCCCTCCCCGGGGAGGGAGTGAGGGAGATACACGAGACGCAGGAAGACGGAACCCTCCACCGCTACCTGGTCGAGGGAGGGGGGACCGAGGAGATAACGGTCCCTGCGGGCACTTTTTCCTGCACGCGCATCCATTATCTCGAACTCATCCTGCAGGAAGGGAATGAGGTGTGGCGGGACGAGGGCACCGCCTGGTGGAGCGAGGAGATCGGTTGGTGGGTGAAGATCGGGGGCGAAAGCCAGGGGGGCAGGCTGCGGACGCCTGGGGGCTACCGACTAGAACTTTCGGCCTGGGGCCACCTGAGCGAGGAGGAGCTCAAAGAGCGACTTTCCGCAGCCCTTTCCGCCACAGCTCACTGGATGCCCCACCTAGCTCGGGAAGTTGAGGGACAGCTTGCGGAGCTGGGTCTAGAATCGGGGACCCACACCCCTTAGGCTAACCGGACTCATGGGGCGGGGGCACGGGGTCGTAGCCCCCGGGGTGCCAGGGACCGAACTTGAGGAACTGCTTCCGCGCAGGCCATCCGCTCCTAAGCAGGCCATGGGCCAGGACGACTCGAGTGGCGACTCCGAACACGTGAAGTAAAAGCAGCACCGATGCGGAAGGGAAGACGAAACCCCCTGCTGGTAACCAGGATCGATAGCACGAGTGCCCTCTGCATGTCCCACGATTACCCCTTGCAATAAGAGAAAGACCTGCAAACTTACGGAAAGGGCCACAGACTTGACAGTGGCGGGAGGGGGGCCACTATAATGATGGTTGCCATCCAAAAAAGGGAGGTGAGCCCAGGGATGGCGACCTGGAAGAAGGTGTTTGTGGTAGGCTTGGCTGTGCTCGCAGGTGTGGTTCCTGCCCTCGCGCAGCAAGTAGATCTGAGGACAACTCCGACTCAGCAGGCTACAGTGCCGTTGCCTCAGGGACAGGAGCTTTCCGATGAGGAACTTCTTAAGGTAGACGGTGAATGTGACCCCCTGACCGTAGTCGCAGCAGCCGTAGTGGGTGCAGGGCTGGGTGCGGCGGGNGATCTTGTAGTGCAAGGTGTCGAAATAGCTCTTGGAAAGCGAACCACAATTGATTGGAAGGATGTAGGAAAAGGTGCTGCAGTAGGGGCTGTTACCGGACCAGTTGCTGGACCCTTGACTCGGGTAGTTCGCTCGGCGATTGTAACTGGCGCGCGCTGGGTGGCACGGGCCACAGCTGCGACCGCATCGGCTGCGGCATCCTTTGCCAACCGAGCTTACCAGGCGCTCCACACGGTTCACGAGACTTTACACAGATACGTGTCCGTGCCGGTACGTAATTTCTTCAGCAGCGCCTGGGATTGGATACGGGAGAGGAGGTGAACGTTGTCTCAGCGGAAAGCTTTCCTCATCGATTGGACTAAATCGACTTTATTCTTAATGTTTGTACTTGGAGTCGCTTCTCTTTGGAGTCAAACTGAGAGGGAGGGTTCTTTAGCAGTTGCCCTTAAGAAGTGGGATATCCTCACGTGGTGGGGGGCTTTGAGCTGGGTCCTTGCTAGCATGGTGGTTGGGTTAGGTGGAGTATGGGCATTCAGGTGGATAGCGCGCTTGGAGAAAAGAAGGGTGCAACGGAAAAAGGTTGGTAAATAGCGTTTGTTATTATCATATTGTCATAGCATTTCCTGGCATACGGGTTTTACTAAACAGCGGATATGGGGGCAGGCGGTGTGGATACCCAATCACCCTAAGAAAAACAGAGGGCAACCTGACTGGTAAGGTGTAAGGCGTGCCTGGCACAATGGTGTACGGACTGTTGTCNATGCTCCTTGCGCTGGAGCCCGCGGTATCCCCTGTTTCCTATCGTGACCTGCGTTACATAGAGGTAATCGGCCAAACTGATTGGTACACCTGTGGGCCGGCGGCGGTGGCAACCCTGCTCACCTACTATTACGGCATCCCCACCGCCGAGGCGGAGGCTTTGGAGCTCGCCGAGGACTTCATGAGAGAGATGGGGCTTGAGCCGGGTCCTGAGCGGGGGATAAACGCCCTCGCCCTGAAACAAACGCTCGAAGCAAAAGGCGTCCCCACCAAAGGCTACCGGGTAAAGCCCGGTGCCCTGCGGGACTATTTCGCCCGGGGAGGGCTCCCGGTGATCGTGCACTTCACCGAACCCCAGAAGCACTTCGTGGTCGCCGTGGGGATGGTGGAAGACCAGATCGTGCTCGCCGACCCCTCCTGGGGCCGGAGCATCATCCCGTTCTCCGCCTTGATTGAGGAGCGGGGCTACAGCGGAATCGTCTTGGTCCCCATACCCCCACCCGAGCTCGTCCAGCACGTCCGATCAAGCCAAGAGGACGCTCTACGTTGGGCACAAGAGCGCCTTTCGGCCTTAGCCCGTCTGCGGGAAGAACTGCCGTGAGGCCTCGGCCTTCAAAGAATTTGTCTCATTTGTTTGTCGTGACGCTCGTAACACTTCTCACTTTGGTTACGGCGGCCCAAGCCCCCATCGAGCCCCTACGGCGCCCGGAGGAGAAACCCGGGAGCTACAGCTGGCAGGTAGGGCTGGGGTATACCCCGTACGGCGAAAGAGGATTCGGGGTGGACGAACACGGCGTCCCTTACGACTTCGTTCGCTTGGTCCACGAGCTTCGGTTTCTGCTCTCGGGTGCAGTGCAGATGAGCTCGGGATTGAAGGTGGGGGTTGAGCTTGTGGACATCACCACTACGGTCGAGGAAAAACGGACATATCTACACGGCACGGAGAAGCTGAGTTTTACTCAAGATACCCTAGGGTATTCCGTCTTCTATGAGTGGCGAATGGATCCGCAAAGCCCCTGGGACCCGCGGGTGTCCCTTTCGTTTGGGGATCATTGGCGTACCAGTATCAAGGCCTCGGCCAGCCTCCTGCGGGACCCGGTGGTACTAGTGGGGGAGCTCGGGGTTCAGAGCCGGGAGGAGGAGCCATACAGCTGGTTCACCGTGGCGCTGGCCACGGGCTTTGTCGCCAACTCCTGGATAAGGCTCAGTGTGTCGGCGAGTCTCGCAGTGCCCATCTCAGGGGTGGGCCTCCCCTTGGGGTCGGTTGGAATGAGGATGGGTTATGCATTCGATCCCGAAGAAAAGAGGTCGGTCGAAGTTCGCGTTGGCATGACCATGGGGGAGTCGACTTGGCTCTCCCTCGAGGTATGCGGGAGGTGGCGGGGGCCGTAAGTACAATCTTGCGCTAGGGCACGGGGTCGTAGCCCCCGGGGTGCCAGGGACCACACTTGAGGATCCTTCTTGCGGCCAGCCACGCGCCCCGCAGGGGGCCGTGGCGGAGGATGGCCTGGGCCGC
>MTNI01000191.1 GCA_002011415.1 Candidatus Acetothermia bacterium JdFR-47 | reverse complement strand
ATGATCCTCGGGGCGATGATCGGGGCCGCCTCTGGGGTGGTGGGGTTGTACCTCTCCTACTGGACCGGGATCGCCTCCGGGGCGGCCATCGTGCTCGTGGCCATTGGCCTCTTTCTCCTCGCCTTACTCGGTGGACGTGTCTCAGCTCGCATATAGGGGGTTTTAAATCTCCGAGTGTTGCTCCTTGATCTTTTGCAACTCAGCCTTCACTTTAGACAGGATATCCCTGGCTTCAGAGAGGTAACGGTGGTGGTAATACTCTAAAGTCAACACCCCCTCGTAGCCTTTAAGGAGCCGCAAAGCCTCCTCCCAGGGGACCTCGCCCCAGCCTGGAGGCAGATGTAGGTCGCCCTTCCCCAAAGCTAAGCGCCTGCGGTACGGGATTTGCTTGTATAGCTCATAGCTCACCAGCCGCGTCTCTTCGAAGCGGCCAAAGTTGTCGCTAATGTGGATGTGCCGGACATACGGCCTGGCCTGGCGCACCGCCTCCAGGAAATCGAAGCCGAAGTACCCGGCCGCAAGGTACCCGTGGCCGANGTCCAGGGTCATCCCCACGCTCTCTTTGGCCACTTGGCGCACGAAATCGACCACGTTTTGCATGGGGTCGATTTCGATGTTTTCCACACAGATCAGTACTCCCAGCTCTGCGGCGTAAGAGGCCATTTCAGAAATGCCTTGGTAAAGTAGCTCTTCTAGGTCGGGGTCATCGCCCTTGCGGCCGTAGTGATAGACGAAGATCTCAGCGCCGATCTCCGCTGTGAAATAGAGCGAGGACCGGAACAACTCCAGCTGTAGCTCATGGTCCTCCCTAGTCCGTAGGTCCAGGGCCAGGGGGGCGTGCACCGTGTAGTTCAGCTCAAACCTGGAGAGGAGCTCCTTTAGCGCCCGTAGCCGACGGGGGAGGAGCCTGCCCCTGTAGACTACGTCTATAGCGTCTACCGGTATCTCCACGTAATCGTAGCCTACCTCCTGAAAGAACTTGAGGTCCTCTTCCAGTTTCCGTATCTCCCCATCGATCCGGGCCGGATGCGCGTTTATCCCTATTCCCTTGACCTTCATGCTCACCCCTTAAGCAAGGCCTGGCCGGTGTCCGCGTCGAACAGGTGCAGACGTCCCTGCAGCAGGTCAAGCTGCACTTGATCGCCGATCTTGCAGCTGAGCTCCGGCGGGGCCAAGGCCTTGAGGGTGGCTTGGCCAACCTTCAAGGTGACAAGGACNTCCCGGCCTAGGGGTTCCACCACATAGACCTCCCCCTCCACGTTCCCCTCCCCGATGGCCACGTCCTCCGGGCGGACCCCTAGGACCACTCGGGGAGGGAGCGTTTCCCGTAGGCGGTCCCTCACCTCCTCGGCCAGGGGAAGGCGGAAGCCCTCGCCAACAAGCTCCCCNTTCGTCACCTCCGCCTCCAGGAAGTTCATGGGCGGGGTGCCGATGAAGCCGGCCACGAACAGGTTGGCTGGGGAGTTGTAGAGCTCCTCCGGGGGCCCCACCTGCTGGAGTCGGCCTTTCTCCAGCAACGCTATCCGATCCGCCATGGTCATGGCTTCCACTTGATCGTGGGTGACGAAGATGGTGGTGATCCCCAGGTCCTTCTGCAGGTGCTTGAGCTCCGCCCGCATGTTGATGCGCAGCTTGGCGTCCAGGTTCGAGAGAGGTTCGTCCAAGAGAAGCAGGTCCGGTTCCTTCACCAGGGCCCGGGCCAGGGCCACCCGCTGCTGCTGCCCCCCGGAGAGCTGACCGGGAAGCCTTCCCATCAGGTCATCAATCTCAAGGAGCTCCGCCACTTTGCGGGCCTTGGCCTGCCAGACCCGCTTGGGGACCTTTTGCACCTTCAGGGGAAAGGCAATGTTATCCAGGACGCGCATGTGAGGATAAAGGGCATAGGATTGGAAAACCATACCGATATTGCGCTTTCGTGGTGGGAGGTCGTTCACCACCCGGTCATCGAACCGCACCTCCCCTTTGGTGGGTTTGTAGAAGCCGGCGATGGTGAGGAGGGTAGTAGTCTTGCCGCAGCCCGAGGGCCCAAGCAACGCCATGAACTCCCCTTCCCCGATCTCCAAGTCCAGGCCGTCCACCGCTTTGACCGCGCCGAAGTACTTACAGAGGCTATGTAGTGTTACCCGCATCACACTCCCTTCCCCCCGAACACTGGGACCTTAAGCAGCGCCCGCTGCAAGAGCACGAATAGGGAAAGGGGAGGGATCATGTAGATGAGGGACAGGGCCGCAAGATACCCGTAGTCTATTACTTCGGTGGCAAGGAGGCTCTGTATCAAGGTGGACATGAGCTTTGTTGTCCCTGGAAGCAGGGTATATACGTAGATGAAGTCGTGCCAGGCGAACAGGAACCCCCAGATGAACACGGCGGCTATCCCCGGCCGCACCAAGGGGAGGAAGATCTTGTACCAAATCTGGAGGCGGGTGCAGCCGTCGATCATAGCAGATCTCTCTACGTCCCAGGGTATCCCGTCGAAGAAGCCCTTGGCCATCCATATCCCCAGTGGGATCTCCAAAGAGGCCCTGGCCAAGGCCACCCCGGGGATCTTGTGCAGGAGCTTGATGTAAAACAGGAGGAAGAAGATGGCGATGAGGAGCACTTGGCCAGGAACGGCATGGAGGAAAAGCTGCAGGGCCAAAAACAGGTTCTTCCCCCGGAACTCGATGCGGGAGAGGGCGTAACCCGCCAGCATACAGATGACCGTGACCACCACCCCCGAGGTGGCAGCGAAGGCCAAGGTGTTTCCGAGGGCGGCCCACATGGTGGTCTGCCCCAGTCCCCAGGCGATGGGTTCCCACAGGAACCGGAAGTTGGTAAAACCGAATTCCTTGGGCAGGATCCCCAGAGTCATCCCCTTGCCGAAGGCTCGCAGGAAGAAGCCCACGTACATGGTCAGGAAGGGAGCCGCTATCGCCGCCAGGATCAGATAGGCGACGATTCTATCCCAGCCCCACCGCAACTTGGCCCACATCATCACACCTCGATCTTCCCCCGCTCCAGCATCCGCCGCATGCCGAAGGCCTTGATCAATATCAGGAGGAGGATCACGTTGACGATCACGAGCATGGTCATGATGCTGGCCCCGTATCCATAGCGATACTGGTTGAACGCCGCGTGGTATCCGTACAGGGCCCACACCTCGGTGGCATAATAGGGGCCGCCCCCGGTGATGAGCATGATGTAGACGTAAGAATTGATAAAGGACATGAGGTGCCAGGCGGTCATGGTCAGGATGGGCCATTTGAGGAGCGGGACGATGATGTAGCGCACTATCTGCCACTCCGAGGCCCCGTCCACCTCCGCCGCCCGGGTGAAGTCCCTGGGGATGCTGGCTATGGCGGAGCTGAACACCAGCATGGCTAGGGAGATGCCCAAGAAGCCGTTGGCCAGGATCACGATCAACATGGGGTAGCGGATGAGCCAGTGCACCACTGGCAGGCCCAGCGCGGCCCGGATGCCGTTGAACAGCCCGTAGCGCGTCCCCTCGAACGACCAGGCCCACAAGAACCCCCACACCACTGGGGGGATTGCCCGGGGGATGAAGAACACGGTGCGGAAGAACAGCCCAGCCCCCCGATGCATGCGCATGGACAGGACCGAAAGGAGCAACCCTCCCACTACGGTGAGGGGGAGAGACCCGGTCACGTAGATCAAGGTGTTGGTGATGATCTTAACTATGAACGGGTCCCTGCCTCCCACCCCAAACAGGCGGGCGAAGTTGTCAAGGCCTATGAAGTTCCACTTGAGGGCTCGGCCCATATCGGTGAAGGCGATGAGCAGAGTGAGGACCACCGGGACGAAGTAAAAGAGGAGAATGAGCCCTAGGCTGGGCCCCATGAAGGGGAGCAAAACNGTAGNCTTNCCTCCGAGGAGCTTCCTTCTCACGGGCAAAAGGTAAGGGGCAGGGGCTTTCGCCCCCGCCCCTGGATTCCCTTGTCTATGGGACTATCTCCCCATCAGGGATCTCGGCCTGGAACCAGGCCACCAGGTCCTCCAGGACCTGTTCGGGGCTCACCACCCCTGCCTCCACGCCCTTGATCCCCTCGAAAATGCGCCCCACGAAGTCCCAGATCCTGGGATGGATGGGNACCGGGACCACCGCCTGGGCGGAGGGCGCCACCCGCAGCACGTACTCCACATNNGTGAGCAGNTCCAGGGCCGACTTCCGGTACGGGGGCCGCAGGGAGTAAGCGGAGTGGATGGCACAGGCCTCAGGNGAGGTGGCGAACATGATGAGGAGCTTGGCCAGCTCNGGGTGCTGGGACTGCGAGGTGACAAAATACAGGGGGATGTCNGATACCGACACGGCCTTGCCCCCGGCCNCCTTCGCTGCCTCGGTNGGCGGGAAGGGGAGGAAACCAAGGTCGTTTTCCAGCGCCTCATCCGTCAGGCCGTATTTGGCCTTCCACTCCGCCGGGGTGCCCACGTGGCTGGCCAGGGTGGCGAAGGTCTTGCCCTCCACGAACGTGCCGTGGATGGTGGACCAGGCTGGGGGCTCCGGGGGGATCACCCCTTGCTCCACCATTTCCTTGTGCCATTGGAAGAAGGCGAGGAGCTTGCCCCTTTCCAGCTCCAGGTTCCCGGTCTCGGGGTTATAGCAGTCGATGCCGAACTCGAGAAGTCGGGCGTAGGTGTTGGAGCCCTTCTT
>MTNI01000217.1 GCA_002011415.1 Candidatus Acetothermia bacterium JdFR-47 | reverse complement strand
TTCGTCACCGGGGGCGAGACCCTGATCCTGGAGGTGCGCTTCCACTACTTCCTCGGGGCCACGGCCTACACCAGCGCCTGGATCGCCGACGGGAAGACCGAAGAGATTAAGAAGGCGGGGTTTGAGGAGATCGAGGAGACCACGCTTGCCGCGGGCAACTACAACCCCGGCGACGGGGCGGGTAACCCCGTGCAGCAGGTGACGTTCACCGACACGGATGCCAACACCGGGGCAATTACCGTTACCCAAATCAAGGTGCGCAACTTGGGCACAGCCACAGGCGATGACGTAGCTCAGATCACGCTAACAGTTCGCGACGGCGGCGTCGATTACGACGCAACTAAAACCAATCTTACCAACTGGAACGATGGGGGAGTGATTTTCACCCTGGCGGACCTCGGTTGGGACGGAGTTGTAGATGACAACGCCGCAATCGAAATCACGGTAGAAATTCAGGTAATCCAACCTCCTGCTGGTTCTCCCACCGATGGGCGTACCGTCCGCACTGAGGTCATCATCGAGCTCACCGAGCAACTACAAGACTACTCGCAGCGATCCCAAGCTCCCACTACGCAAACCATTCGCAATGCAGGAGTGGAAGAAATCGAGGAGCAAAGCACGCCTCCTGCCTCCGGGGTGCTCAACCCTGGGGAGATTCTCACCCAAACAATCCAGCTAGGCGACACCGATGTAAACAACGCTGACGTAGTGATCACGTCCGTTTGGATAAAAAACCTGGGTAGCGCAAACGGAGCAGAGCTCAACAAGATTGTGATACGCAACGGTGCAGGCACTCTTTTGAGAGAGTTTACAGGTGCTGCCATCGCTAACTTCCACACTACAGGAATAGACTTGGACGTGACCACTGCTAATCAGGCAGACAGGACAATCGGCGACGACAGCACTTTCACACTCGTCATTCAGTATGTGCTTGGAGCAATTACCCCAGGNCATACCATCCAACCCCGAGTCAAAGTGCGGACGACAGAAAACGGGAGCGGTCCTTATGAGAGCCCTACAGTGGACTTCCCCCTAGTCAACGGGAACCAGGTAGAGCTGCGCGATCCTGGGTTCGAGTACGCCGAGGACATCGCCCAGGCCTCGGCCACGGTGTACACCGGCCAGCGCTTCTGCGCGCAGAAGATCCGCCTGGATGACCAGGACGAAAACGACGCCGGGGTGACCATCAACCCTGTGGTGATAAAGAACCTCGGGACCGCCACCGGCACGGACGGCGGGACCGAGGTGGTGAAGATCGAGATCCGGAACGCAAACGACGACCTCCTCGGAGAGACCGAGGACACCTCCGGCCTTACGGCAAGCGGGGTCACCATCTCCACCCTGCAGAACAACACCGTGGCCGACAACGGGGCGACGGAGCTCTGGATCTGGGTCACCATCGCCGCTCCTGAGGAGGCGGTGGCCGACCGCACCATGAAGCTCGAGACCACGGTGTTCCATCTGGAGGATGGGGCCACCTACCAGGCCACCGTCACTTCGGAGGCCACGTTCACCATCGCCATCAACCACCGGCCGGTGGTGGACTTCAATTGGTCCCCTACAGATCCCACCTGGGAGGACACCATCACCTTCACCCCGCAGAACGTCTCCGATCCCGACGGCGACGCCCTGGTGGAGTACAGGTGGGACTTCGGGGACGGAAGCGACCCTGTGGTCAAGACAAGCGCCCAGTCCGTCACCCACGAGTACCCCGATGGCGGCACGTTCACTGTAACCCTGACGGTGACAGACGAGCGGGGCCTTGCGGGCACTAAGTCCAAAGAGATCACGGTGGAGGGCCGGCCCAACCAACCGCCCACCGCCGACTTCAACTGGGCCCCCACAGAGCCTGAGGCGGGCGACGTGGTCACCTTCACCGCCGACGCCTCCGACCCTGACGATCCGCCGGACGAGCCGTTCACCTACGCGTGGGACTTCGGCGACGGGACAACCCTCGCCGCCAGCGAGGATAACCAGGAGGTCACCCATACCTACGCCAACGCGGGCACCTACACCGTGACCCTCACGGTCACCGACTCCCGCGGGGCCCAGACCGTGGTGGAGCACGACATCACCGTGGTCGAGGCTGTGAACGCCCCGCCCACGATTACGCAATTCTCCGTGTCCACCAACACGCCCGCGGTCAACCAGGAGGTCACGTTCACCGCCAACGCCGCGGACGACGAGAATGATGAGATCACCGATTGGGAGTGGGACTTCGGCGACGGCACCACGTCAACCGCGGCTCCGCCTGTGACCCACACCTACACCAAGACCGGCTTCATCACGGTGAAGGTACGGGCCAAAGACGGGAACGGCAGCAATACCTTTGGCCCCTGGGCGTCCCTCGAGATCTACGTGCGGGGCCCGGGCGCCGCTGACATCGGGACGAAACTGGCGCAGAACCCGGTGGCAACGCAAGCCGCCATCGAGTTCCTCTTGCCCCAAGGGGCGGAGAACCCGGTGCTGCGGGTGTTCGACCTCCTGGGGCGCCTGGTGTTCCAGTCGGACGCCCCCGTTGGCGACCAGTTCACTTGGGACCTGGTGGACAGAGCTGACCGGGCGGTGCCCAACGGGCTCTACTTCTACCTGATCACGGCTACGCTGGACGGCCGGACCATCCGGTCAGAGGTGGGACGCATCTTGGTGGTCCGGTGAGGAGGGAAGGATGAACAGAGCGATCGCCATACTTTTCGGTACGCTCCTTGTCGGGGGGCTGGCCTTGGGCCAGGCACTGCCCAACCCGTTTGACGTGGGCCTGGGGGTACGGGCCATGGGCTTGGGGGGCGCCTACACCGCCCTGGCCGAGGGCACCGAGGCCCTGCTCTACAACCCTGCCGGTCTCGCCACCCTCCCCGGCCCCAGGGCGGACTCCAGCTACTCGAGCCCCATGGGGCTTTACTCCGTGACCTGGCTGGCCGGGGCCTTTCCCGGCATCGGGGGCGGCGTGGCATACCTGTCCGCCGGAAGCATTACCGATCCCGCCACCGGCAGCCCACTCACGTTCTCCCATCTCGCCCTGGTGGCTGGTGTGGGGATGTCAGCCAACCGGGTGCCCATGCTCAACCGCTACCTGCGCCTCCCGTTTCCCCTCACCCTGGGCCTGAGCATCAAGTACGACCGGGTCCAGATGGCGACCGAGACCGGGGGCAACCTCGCTTTCGACATCGGGGCGCTCACGCGGATGGACATCCCCTTCGGGGAGCTCAGGCTGGGCCTGGCCGTCCGTGATCTCGGGCCCGGGATTGGCCTGGGGGAGCGGCGGGAGTCCTGGTCCACCTCGTTCGCGGTGGGAGCTGCGCTCTTGCTCCCAGGCGGTCTTCTCTTCACGGCGGACCTCGCCTCCGATTACCTGGGGATGGGGGTAGGCTGGGCGTTCGGGCGAGGGCTCGAGGTCCGGAGCGGCTTCCAAAGCCAGGGCGGCATCGTCCACCTGGCCCTGGGCCTGGGGGTGCGCTGGAAGTCATTCGCTCTGGACTACGCCCTCACCACCCACCCCACCCTAGGGCCCTCTCACCGGCTGTCCCTGGGCATCCTGCTGGGAGGCTGAGGGCTCAGAAGGTCGCCACCAGGCTGAGCTGCAAGTACAGGCCCTGCTTGAAGGCCCGCTCTGGGTTCGTCCCGAAGGCGTAGCCAAGCTCGAGATTCATGTCCCAGCCTTCCGCCAGGCCCTGGCTATAGGTCCCCGACACCCGGCCCTCTAGCCTCCCCTCCTTCAGGGTGGCTGAGGCCTGAGCGCCCAGCGTGCCGACATCCAGGGGCCAGGAAAACCGGTCGGTGACGCTGAAGCTACCGTCCCGCCCCTTGTAGGTCAGGGTGAGGTCGTTGCGCCAAGGGGCCTCGGGCTCCCAGGAGATCCTGAGGGTAGCCTCTTGGTCCCCGGACAGGCGCTCCCCATACTGAGGATGGGTCAGCACCTGCCAGTTTCGCTTCCACGTCAAAGTGGGGCGCAGGCCCTCCCAGCCCCGGTACTCCCAGCGCAGGGACATGGTGAGATCCCGCTCACGCCGCTCCGTGGCCGGACGGAACCCCTGGCCGAACGTGATCCCGAGCTGCCAACTCGTCTGCCCCAGCTCCATCCGGCCAGTGGCCCGGAAGCTCCAGGTCGTCTCCTCGAAGGTGGACTTCCAGTTCCAGGTGACCCGGGGGGCGAACGTCCCGTCCTCGAACTTCCAAACTTTCCAGCGCAGGTTCACGCGCAGGTTGGACTCGCGCGTGAATGTGCCTTCCAGCGATCTGTGGCGGATGGTCTCCGTCCAGGTGGTGGTCCAGGAGAGGAGGTCACTGCCCTCGGTCCAGCGGGTAGTGAGGGTGAGCTGTTCGTCCCCCGGACGCCCCCGGCTGCGGAAGGGAACCAGGCCCCGCGCTTCAAGCTGCCACGCGGCGGACGGCTTCCAGACAAGCTGCCCCTCCAGGCGCCCGCCGGTGTACCAGTCGGGGGCNGCCAGGTTTCCCGCAAGGGAAAGGCTCCCCGAGACNTCGTCCCCNTCCCAGGTCGCTCCCGCCCGGTAGCCCATCTCCAAGCGCCCCTCCTTTTCGGAGAAGGCCGGAGTCAAGCTGAGGGTGAGCTTGGGTGTCCCCTCCCAAGAGGCATCGATCTCCCCCGACAGGCGACCCCACGGCGAGGAGAAGAGGTCGACGATGTCCCATCT
>MTNI01000167.1 GCA_002011415.1 Candidatus Acetothermia bacterium JdFR-47 | reverse complement strand
GGGTTCGAGTCCCGTCGCTCCTCCCAGGAAAAGCCTCAAAAGACCAACGGCTTTTGGGGATCCTTGATAAAAAGGTAAAAAGGGGTCCCCACGAAATCGTACGATTTCGTGGGGCTCACGAGCGCCCGTAGCTCAATCGGATCAGAGCATCGGCCTTCGGAGCCGAGGGTTGGGGGTTCGAGTCCTCCCGGGCGCGCCACGAATTCTCCCTTGGAACGGCTTCCCCGCCTTCTCGTGAAACCACTTCTACCTCAAGCGTGTAGTTCTAGCGTGCTGTCCGAGTGTATGAATAGAGGTCTAGATGAAGGACGGTTAGAGGCGTGCATTGCCCACCAGCCCGCCAGTTTGTCCCTTTTTTTGACTGGCGGGGCAAAGCTTTCCAGGGACATCTCGCACCCTGACCATCATTCCTTTCACGTTTTTTCAAAGAGGAGAAAAGCTGTTTACGGCTATTGAAAGGGCAGCCTTCGGAAGGCGCGTCTTTCAAAAGGGAGGTGATGACGCTCGAAGGGACCTGTTTTGTCCAAACGATGTGACGAACCTCGTTTTCATGCGGTATTCGCGTATATCACGCCATGCTATAGTGGCGGGATCTCCCCCGGTTGGGGGAATAGGAGGTGCGTGTGGTGAGTAGATCGTTGCAAGCCGTGTTGATGATCGTGGCTCTGGCGGTGGGGCTCCTGGTGCCAGCCTTTCCCCAGCAAGAGCACGAGCCGTTCCTTCCCGACATCGTGGCCATGGCGCAGGCGGCGGCCCAGGCCGCTGCTCAAGCTGCAGCGCAAGCCCAATCGATTGCGGAGGAGGCGCAGGAGCTTCTGGACGGCCTCGACGTGAGCGTGCTTTTGAGCTCGGCCCAGGCTGCGAGCGCCGATGCCCAAGCGGCTGCTCAGGCCATCGCTCAGGCGGAGGCGAGCGCCCAGGCCTACGTTCAGGCACTGGCACAAGCCTGTGCCAAAGCAGTAGCTGACGCCCAGGCTTACGCCCAGGCGTGCGCCAGCGCTGCGGCCCAAGCAGAGGCTGCGGCCCAGGCGTTTGCAACGGCGTGTGCCAACGCCCAGGCTCAGGCGAACGCCTCGGCGAGCGCGTGTGCCAGCGCCAAGTCGGAGGCCGAAGCCAAGGTCGAGGCGATTGTGGAGGCCATCGCCAAGGCCCAGGCCGAGGCCCAGGCGAGCGTGCAGGCCTGCGCTGCAGCCCTGGCCGACGTGAAGGCCTATGCCAAAGCTGTAGCCGAGGCGATCGCCGAGGCCCAGGCCCAAGCGGAGGCCCAGGCAAGTGCTGCGGCCCGGGCCATGGCCACTGCCCAGGCGGAGGCCAAGGCGGTGGCCGAGGTGGCAGCGGTCGCGCGGGCGAGGGCGGAAGCCATCGCCCACGTACGTGCTTACGCCCAGGCCCAAGCGGATGCGTCGGCGACCGCTTTCTCTCAGGCCCAGGACGAGGCTGAGATCGTCAAGCAGACGGTTCAGACGGCCGTCCCCTGCGGCACGGTGGTGACGCAGGTGGGCGGGGTGGTGGAGGCTATCGCCACCGCGGTGGCGGAGGCCAGCGCTGCCGCCAAAGCCGCGGCTCAAGCGACTGCCCTCGCTGAGGCGTCGGCCAGTGCGCAAGCTGAGGCGGCTGCGGCCGCTCAGGCCCAGGCCGAGGCGTCCGCCAAAGCATGTGCCGCGGCGTACGCCCAGGCCTATGCCGCGGCCCAGGCGATAGCGGACGCTCATGCCGAGGCTCAGGCCGAAGGCGAGGCGGCTGCCCAGGCCATCGCCCAGGCCTACGCCCAGGCTCAGGCCCACGCCCAGGCCATCGCCCAGGCGTATGCCAAGGCGAAGGCGGCGGCGGAAGCGGCTGCCCAGGCCATTGCCAGCGCCCAGGCGAACGCCCAAGCCGAGGCCCAGGCGATCGCCCAGGCGTGTGCCGAGGCGAGTGCCGGTGCCCAGGCCTACGCCGAAGCGATAGCTCAGGCCAAGGCCAAAGCCGAGGCCCACGCCCAGGCTGCGGCCCAGGCGTGCGCCCAGGCCCAGGCTCAGGCCCAGGCCATGGCGAAGGCAGTGGCCGAGGCGAAGTCCCAGGCCGAGGCGAGCGCTTCTGCAGCTGCTTCGGCCTATGCCCAGGCCCAGGCTCAGGCCCAGGCCATGGCGAAGGCGGTGGCCGAGGCCGTGGCCAAGGTGAAGGCTCAGGCCCAAGCAGCGGCCCAGGCGGCTGCCACCGCCCAGGCTGAGGCTCAGGCTTGCGCGCAAGCCGCGGCCCAAGCCCAGGCCGAGGCTGAAGCTAAGGCCAGTGCAGCTGGGACCGGTGAGGCCTACGCCTATGCCTATGCGGCGGCTGAGGCCATGGGAGCTGCGGAGGCCATTGCCCATGCCCAGGCAGCNGCCCAGGCAGNAGCCCAAGCCCCAAGCCGCGGCTCAGGCAGCGGCCGAGGCTTTGGCTGAAGCGCAGGCGGCGGCCGAGGCCGGTGTGGAGGCGGTGGCCCAAGCCTGTTCCCAGGCGGAGGCAGCGGCCCGAGCCTGTGTTTCAGCTC
The DNA here is from genome assembly GCA_002011415.1 of Candidatus Acetothermia bacterium JdFR-47. Taxonomy (GTDB): domain Bacteria; phylum Bipolaricaulota; class Bipolaricaulia; order Bipolaricaulales; family Bipolaricaulaceae; genus JdFR-47. The sequence goes on along the minus strand of MTNI01000167.1, from coordinate 2,156 downwards.
GGGCGCGGGCCGAGGCGGAGGTATCGGCTGGGGNCCAAGCGATCGCCCAGGCTCAGGCCCAGGCGGAGGCGGCGGCCCGAGCGGCGGCTGAGGCCGCGGTTTCGGCCCAAGCCCAAGCCTATGCCCAGGCAGAGGCGTTTGCCGAAGCCCGGGCCAAGGCAGAGGCGTCAGCCCATGCCGCCGCGCTTGCCCATGCTCAGGCCGAGGCCCAGGTGGCTGTAGGGGTGGAAGCGGCGGCAGGAGCCTTCGCCGATGCGGCNGCAGCAGCCTACGCGGCCGCGGGGGCAGAGGCTTCTGCTGAGGCGCGAGCGTACGCGGCCGCCAGGGCCTTTGCCCAGGCGGAAGCGAGTGCTTACGCCGCCGCGCGCGCGTGTGCGTTGGCGGCAGCCCAGGCCCAGGCCTCCGCTACGGCGGTGGCCAGCGCCCAGGTGAGGGCATCTGCGGCCGCCGAGGTTTGCGCAGCGGCTTTGGCTCAAGCCCAAGCCATGGCACAGGCCGCAGCCCAGGCAGCAGCAACGGCTTCCACCTCAGTGGAGGTGGTGCCCGACATCCAGACCTCGGTGCAATCGTTCATCGACCCGGATTGTCTCAGGCCCACTTGTGAGCAGTACGTGCCGGAGACCACTCGACCGGGCGGTCCCAGCGGATGCCCTGAGCCCGAGACCTTGAAGTGGGACTTCGGGCAGGTGCCTCCGGGGATGCAGGTGAGCATCACCAGGNCCATGCCCGAGGAGCTCCTCCAGGCGCTTGGGACACTGGGCGTCGTGTCATCGGCTCTTGTCTCCTCCAACCTGCCGTCGGGGCTTTCGTTCGAGCTGCTCCTTGACTACGGCCAAGGACGGCTCTACGGCCAGGTGCCCTCGCAATCCACCGCGTACCAGGTCCTGTTCAGCCTGTTCGACCAAAGCCGGTGCCAGGTAGGCCAGCTCTACGTGCTGATCCAGGTCGGTCAGCCGACCGGTCCCACCGAGACCGGTTGTCCGGAGCCCCAGGAGCTCGAGTGGGACTTCGGTGAGGTGAAGGGTGGAACGTACCACTTTCTCACCCTGCGCCAGATGCCGGAGGAGCTCCTCTATCAGATCCAGTCCGCTGGCGTGCAAGAGGCTGAACTCATCTCAAGTGGCCTCCCAGATGGGGCGGAATTCTACCTGGACCTGGCTCAGGGGATCGGCAGGCTTACCGGCTACATCCCCGACCAGGTGGGCACCTACGAGGTGCTCTACGGCCTCTACGACCAGAAGGGCTGTGAGTTGATCCGCCTCAAGGTGCTCATCCGCGTCGGGGCCGAGGCCGCACCGCTTAGCGTCCGGATCCTTCAGGCCACGGCGGACCAAGTGTGCGGGGACGAGTACTCCCACGCTGTGACCGTGTACTGGCAAGCGAGTGGGGGGACCCCGCCGCTCACCGTGGGGCCGGTGGGTATCCGGTATCCCGATGGGCACGTGGAGTCCCGGATCGACCACTTCCCCGCCTCCGGGTCCATGACCTTCCAGGTGAACCTGCGCGAGGGCGGCACGGTCACCGTGTTCGTCCAAGTGCAGGATGCCCAGGGAAGGACCCAGACCGCACAGGAGCAAGTGGAGCTCTCGCCTTGCGTTGCCGTTGGTATCCTGCCGCCGATCCGGGTGTACCCGGTCCAGGTACAGCTTGAGGTCAGGGCACATCGCATCATCTACGTCACCCCAGGGTACGAGGAGCTTGAGATCCCCGTTTGGCTCTCAGACGAGGAGCGGCCTCGGACCACGCCCTTTACCATCCAGCGGGACATGGGCACCCAGATCACCTTGAGGGTACCGGCTAGGAGCAACGTGGCCGGGACTTACGGAGTTGCGTTCCGTGGTTTCAAGGTGTGGATCGGGGATGCTGAGGAACCGGTGGAGTATTCGGGCACTTTCGACCGCAAGACGAACACGTACGTGCTCACCTTGACGCTGAACGCCAACACCCGCGTAGTGGCGGTTTATCAGGACATCGTCGGCTGATCTAGGGGCGTTTTAAGGGGGGCAGGGCGCTGGCCCTGCCCCTTTTCTTTTCCCGGGGAGTCCCCGTAAAATATGTGGTGAGGTGCGAAGGTGGCGGAATTGGCAGACGCGCTGGCCTTAGGAGCCAGTGCCTTCGGGCGTGCGGGTTCGAATCCCGCCCTTCGCACCAGCCTT
>MTNI01000067.1 GCA_002011415.1 Candidatus Acetothermia bacterium JdFR-47 | reverse complement strand
AGCGACCAAGGTGTCGATCAGGTCATCTTTTTTGAGGATAGTCGATTGCGCCATCAGGTCGTCGAGGGGCATAACCATCCCGGTGTCCACCACTGTCTTTGCCCAGTACACGTCCATGTAGAAGATGTCCGGCGCCGTTCCGGCCGACAGGGATCGGAGGACGAAGGCGAGGTAGTCCTCTGTGATCGGTTCCCAAACCACTTCCACCCCGGGGATCGCTCCTTCAACGAAGCGGGCGAGCACGTCCTGCATTAGCGGTGTGTCGCCGGAATAGCCAGCTAAACGAATGGTCACNTTCTCNTGGGCGAGCCCCAACCAGAAAACCAAAGACACCGCCAAAAAGAATAGAAATAACCTGCGCATTCTACCTCCTTTTCAGCATTGCTGATCTAGCAATGGCATGAGGTGTTTCAGGTTTTCCCTCTCCCACCTCCTTGTAACCGGTTTCACAAACTGATTATAGGGTACCGCTCCTGAGGCTGTCAAACAAGTTCAACCTCTGACCGTGCTTTCCCTTATTACAAGCTGAGTTCTGAACGTTTTGTGAAAAGGTCTTTGCTGGAGTTGNCCTTCCAATCGAGCAACCAGGATCCTTCCCGCTTCCTCGCCCATCTCACAGATCGGTTGGTAGACCGTCGTCAGCGGGGGATCGAAGAACTTGGCGTAGGGGATGTCGTCAAACCCGATAACGGATACGTCTTTTCCTGCACGGATTCCCGCTTCCTTNAGGGCGNTGATAGCCCCCATGGCGGCCAGGTCACTGGCCGCGAACACGGCGGAGAACGAGAGCCCCTTGGCCAAAGACATCCGCACGTTGTCGTAACCGCTTTCAAAAGAAAAATCCCCGTATAGGATGTAATCCNTCTTTGGCGCCAGGCCTTGGGCCTCAAAGGCTTCTCTGTATCCCGTCTCCCGGGCGATGGAGGCGGTGTGGTCCTTGGGGCCGTTGACGAAGAGGATATCCTTGTGCCCCAACCGTAGGAGATACTCCACCGCGGTTCGTGCCCCGCCTNCGTTGTCGGCGTCCACGTAGTCCGCTNTCGGGTACCCTATCGGTCGTCCCACGGTGACAAAGGGGATTCCTGCGTTGAGGAAATACTTCANACGTTTGTCGTTCTTGCGTATCCCCAGNACCACCACTCCGTCGGCCAACCCGCTTTGGGCCATGTTCCGACAGGAGCTTTCGTAATCTTCTTCGGAGTCAGACGTTGCGAGGATGAGTCGGAAGTCCTGTTCGTTTAGGAAGTTGCTCATCCCCCGCAGGAACTCGAGGAAGAAAAGATGCGAGGAAAGGCGCCCAGCGGTATGGGCCACGATCAGCCCGATGCTGCCCGTGCGTTTGAGGCTAAGCCCCCGCGCCACCAAATTTGGGCTGTACGAGTACGTCCGGATAACCTGCTCCACCTTTTTCCGTGTTTCAGGGCTTACCCCGCGCTTCCCGTTGAGCACCCGCGATACCGTTGCTTTAGAGACTCCAGCGAGTTCGGCGATTTCCCGGATAGTCAGTTTGTGGGCCATGACGTATTATTATCCGCTAATGTAGGGACCGGTTTCAAGAGCAGTACCGGAAAACGGTTTAGGAACAGAAAAGGAGCGATAATGACGATCAAAGCGGTGATCTTCGACCTCGATGGGGTGATCGTCGACACAGCAGGACATCACTATCTCGCCTGGAAGCGCCTGGCCGAGGAGTTGGGGCTCCCCTGTCCCCCTGAGCGCAAGGATCAAGTGCGCGGCATCTCCCGGGCCGAGGCCCTCAAGATCGTCCTCGCNGAGCATTGGGACCAACACAAAGACAAAGCCCAAGAGCTCATGGCCCGCAAGGANGCCTATTACCAAGAGCTGATCCAGGGGATCGGTCCGGACGACCTCCTCCCTGGAGTGCAGGAGCTGCTCGACGATCTGAAAAAACACGGGATAAAGGTTGCCGTAGCCACGGTGTCCCGCAACGCCAAGCTCGTCCTTTCACGTCTGGGGATCCTGGGAGAGTTCGACGCAGTGGTAGACGGGCACTCGGGGGCACGGAGTAAACCGGCGCCCGATCTCTTCCTCTACGCAGCCGAGAGGCTCGGGATCCCTCCCTCCGAGTGCCTGGTGGTGGAGGACGCCCCGGCCGGGATCGTGGCCGCCGAGCTCGCGGGGATGGGAAAGGTGGCCCTAGGGAGGGAAGACCTCTTCGAGGACGTGAGGTCGGACCTCGTCCTCTCCTCCCTTGAGGGCATAACCTACGAGAGGCTCCTCGTCCTCCTCGAGGAAGCCCAGAGGAAAAGAAGCGCATGGCTCATAGAGCAGCACGGGTTCGCCCCTCCTTCCCAGGGGACTTTTGAGACGATCTTCACGGTGGGGAACGGATACCTCGGCACGAGGGGCAGCCTCGAGGAAGGTTACCCCGGGGACCACTCCGCCACCCTGATCGCCGGTCTCTACGACGATGCCCCCCTCTTTTTCACCGAGCTCGCTACTGCCCCCGATTGGACCGCGTTCGAACTCCTCATCGAGGGAGAAAGGTTTTCCCTCCTCCAAGGGGAAACGCTTTTGCATGAACGTTCGCTTGATCTGCGTGATGGGGTGCTCCGGCGCCGGGTGCGCTGGCGGAGTCCCAAGGGGCACACGGTGGAGATCCAGACGCTGCGGTTTGTCTCCCTGGCTGAGCCGCACCTCTGCATTCAGGTCTGCGCGGTCACGCCGCTGGATTTCGCCGGAGAGGTGGAGCTGCGCACCTGGCTCCCTGAGAAGCCGGAGAATCCCGGCCTCCCTCCCTTCCCCGAGGTGGGCCTCTCGCACTGGCGAACGCTCTCCCGGGGAACCCCGGACGAGGGAATTGCCTACCTGGTCCTCCGGACCCGCCGCTCTGGGACCGAGCTCGCAGCGGCCTTGGGCCTCTCCCTGAGNGGTGTGCCCGAGGGGGAGTTCCGTCCCCTGGAGGGGCCCTCTCCGGGGGTAAGCGTGCGGGTTCAGCTCCCCTGTGGGGGCACGGCGGTGGCCGTAAAGTTCGTTTCCTTTACCACCTCCTTGGAGACGGACGACCCGCTCTCNCTCTCCCTGGAGGTGTTCGAAAGGGCAAAGACGAAGGGCCCCGCCTGGGTCCTGGGGGAGCATCGCCAGGCCTGGAAGCGGCTGTGGCGGGACTGTGACGTGGTGGTCGAGGGGGACGAGGGGCTCCAGCGGGCGGTGCGCTTCAATCTGTATCACCTCCTCATCTCCGCTCCCAGACACGCCGAGGGGGAGAGCATCCCAGCCAAGGGGCTCACGGGCTTCGGCTACCGTGGACATATCTTCTGGGACACCGAGATCTTCATGCTCCCCTTCTTTACCTTCACCCAGCCCGAGGTGGCCCGGCGGCTGCTCATGTACCGCCACCGCACCCTCCCCGGGGCCCGGGAGAACGCGAGGAGGNGGGGCTACCGTGGAGCCATGTACCCCTGGGAATCCGCGGCCGAGGGCCATGAGGTCACCCCCCGTTGGTTCCCGGACGAGGAGGGAAACCCGATCCCTATCCTCTGTGGAGAGNTGGAACACCATATCACCGCGGATGTGGCCTACGCCATCTGGCAGTACTGGCGGGCGAGCGNGGATGAGGACTTCCTGCGGGACTACGGGGCGGAGATCGTCCTGGAGACGGCCCGGTTCTGGGCGAGCCGCGTGGAGTACGATGAGCGGGACAGCCGCTACCATATCTGCCGCGTGATCGGCCCGGACGAGTACCACGAGGACGTGGACGACAATGCCTTCACCAATTGGATGGCCCGTTGGAACCTGCGGGCTGGGGTTGAGGTTTGGGAGTGGCTCAAAAGGGGGTTCCCCGCTCGGGCCGAGCGGCTCTCCGCGAAGCTCGGCCTGAGCGAGGAAGAGGTCCGCGTTTGGGGGAAGATCGCGGAGAAGATNTTTCTCCCTTGGGGGGAGAACGCCCTGATCGAGCAGTTTAAAGGATACTTCGCGCTTGAGAACATCGACCTTCGATCCTTAGAGCCCCGGNCGCGGCCGGTGAGGGACCTCCTTGGCCCGGAGAGGACCAAGGGATCACAGGTCATAAAGCAACCGGACGTCCTGATGCTCCTTTACCTTATGCGAGAGGAATTCGATGAGGACACCTTGAGGGCCAACTGGGAATACTATGAGCCGCGCACCGACCACAGCTTCGGCTCGTCACTGGGACCTGCGATCCACACCGCCCTGGCCGCGCGCCTGGGAAGGACCGGGGAAGCCTACGAGCACCTCCAACGGGCTGCGTTCGTGGACCTGGAGGACACCCGGGGCAACACTCGGGATGGTATTCACATGGCATCCGCTGGTGGCCTGTGGCAGGCCCTTGTCTTCGGTTTTGCCGGCCTAGAGCTCACGCCGGAAGGGCCAAAGGTCGCCCCGCGCCTTCCGCCCCATTGGGGACGCCTGCNGTTTTCGATTTACTATCGCGGCCAGCGGTTCCCCTTTGATATAAAGGGGCAAGACTCAGGCGACTCGAAACAGGGATAAAGGAAAATTTAGAGCCAGCTGATCCAGGNATCACTTTGTGCAAGCTGCTGGCTCCCCCTAGTTNACCACTTTCAAACTGGCCAGGGTTGTCTGCAAAACCTGGAAGGATAGTTAGCTGAAGTCATGCAATTCCTCCGTATGCTTTAGAGGGCAAAACATTGGATGCCAACGTACAGGATGCCTTTCGTACCAGGGATCTGTGGCGTCTTGTATCTCTCAACAGCAATCTCGGCTCATTGTAGGTCGCCATTCGGGGGTCCCTCCGCTTCCCAAGGCCCGTCGGAGAGCGTGGCCTGAAATTTGGCTGGTCGACGGCCCCGTGGTGCTGTCAGCGAAGTTCATAGGGGACTCGTCTGATCAT
>MTNI01000005.1 GCA_002011415.1 Candidatus Acetothermia bacterium JdFR-47 | reverse complement strand
ACCTCCCTCCCGGAAGCGACTTCCCTCATGAGTAGGCGGTTGTCGCGCTGGTCAAGGTAAAAGCCGGTCTTGTGGCCGTGGACGATGTCCACGTAAAACCGCACCTCCCCTTCCCTGATCTCGAGCTTGGGGGGCGGGGGCTCGCCCCACAGGGGGCCGGTCGCCTGGGGAAGTCCCTCCAGGGCCCGCACCCCCACGTCGGAACGCTCGTAGATCCCGGCCGGTCGGAGGAGTTCGGAGAGGAGTGAAACCAGGAGCTCCTTCCTCTTGTCTATCCCCAGCGTGAGGGCTTGAACGGCGAGGAAGTCGCCGTAGCGGTCCACCACCAGGCCGGGAAGCCCGTCGGACTCGGCATTCACGAGGCGCACNGCGTCCGTGAGGGAGAAGATGGGCTCGCGGGCCGCCGCTGCCCGCTCCAGGCGCTCCTGCCAGAACCCCTCGTCCACTGGGCGCTCGTCCCAGGCAAGTACCCGAACGCGGATCTGTGAGCTGGGGTTATAGTAGCCCTGGCCGATCAGGCGCCCGCGACTGTCTACGACGGCAACGAGGTCTCCTGGTTCAGGGGTCCCCTTGACCTCTGCGATGGCGCCTACGTACACCCAAGGATGCCGGTGTCGCAACGCCCCCTCCCGCCCCCGCGCCAGCACCACCTCCCCGGTTACGCGTTCGCCCTTCGTCACGGCTTACAGCGCCCCTAAGACGGTCCTGGCGATCGGGGCCCGGGCCTCGTCGGTGAGCCAGCGCTTGAGCTCGGAGAGCACCGGGTCCGGGGCGAGGGCGCCCAGGCGCTTGAGGGCTGCAGTCACCGCCCCCCGCACGTAGCGGCGCTCGTCCAGGGAGAGCTTCCTCAGGAGGATCAGGGACTTGCGGGCGAATCTTGCGGCCGCTGTGGGCCCGGACAGGGCCATGGCCACGTGCCACAGTACCTGCTCGTCGTGGGAGGTGGACCAGTGAGCCAGGTACTCGAAAGTGTCGTCTGGGTACAGCGAGAAGAAGCGGTGGGCCAGCACCCCGGGCCCCAGGACCGGCCGCACCTCGGGGGCCCGGTCCGAAAGCAGGGGCGAGATGAGTTCCAGCAGGGGGGCGGCCCAATCCACGCGCTCCGGCTCGGCCCCGGCAGCGGCGGCCAAGGGGACAGCTCGGCGCACCAGAGGATCCGGGTCGGTCCGCCAGGCTCCCAGGATGGGGTACACCTGGGCAAAGTGCCGAGAGAGGAGCTGCCCCATGGCTTGGGCGGCGATGTCCCGCGTCCGGTGGTCCGGGTCGGCCACTAGCCCCCACAGGAGCTCCGTCGCTCTCTCCAGATCCCCCTCTGACTCGCCCAGCACAGCTGCGGCGAGGCGCCTGGCCTCGTGGGAACCAGTCAGGAGCCGCTCCGCCCATTCTAGAGCCCCGTCCTTGGCCAAGGCGGCGACCAGGCGCCGCCTTGGCTCCCCGCCTCGTTGCCAGGTCGTGACCAGTGCCCCCAAATCCTTAGCCCTCATTGCCCGGGTGATATCCTTGCCCATATCCTGATACCAGCATAAACGGCACAGGCAGCCGCTGGCAACTTCGTGCCTCGGAAGGAGCCCCGGTGGCCTTTTTGCCCGGTCAGAAAGGTGAAGATCTCATCTTACATGGGTTTGGGATGACATCGGCCTTCTTTTGGTTGACTCCAGTTAGGGGGCAGCGTTAAAATGANAATCGCGAAGGAGGTAGAGCTACGCCCACNGAAGAAGAGAATCCCTCAGTAGGCTCCCACTGAAGTTACCCTTTGTCACTTCGGTTGGCGTTTGGTCTCCTCCGTAGTTACACAAGGCTCCAAAGGTGTGGCGCGCGATGGAAGGGAAACGGGCTGTCCTGGTCGTAGACGACGAGCCAGCGAGCCGCGAGGTAATGAGAGACATGTTGGAGTCCCTGGGGTACCTCGTGGTGGCGGCTCAGGACGGCCTTGAGGCGTTGGCCAAGCTCGCCGCTGGGGTGGATCTCGTCCTCCTGGACGTGAACATGCCGCGGATGGACGGGTTTGAGGTGGTGAAGCACATCCGCAAGAAATATTCCGCGGCGGAGCTCCCCGTCATCATGGTCACCGGTGTCTCCGGACGCGATGAGCGCCTGCGGGCGGTGCAGACCGGGGCCAACGACTTCATCGAGAAGCCCGTGGACATGACGGAACTGCGCGTGCGGGTCTCCGCTCAGCTCCGGCTGAAGGAGGCTCAAGACGCCCTCCGTCGCTATCAGACCGAACTCGAGAACCTGGTTGAGGAGCGCACAGCCGCCTTGCGTCTGGCGCTGGACGAGCTCGCTGAAGCGAACCGAAGTACGCATCGGGCCTACCTTGACACCATCTTCCGCCTCGCCCTGGCCGCCGAGTACAAGGATCGTGAGACCGCCGGCCACATCCGGCGGGTGGGACGCTATTGCGGCCTCATCGGGCGGGCGCTGGGGCTTCCCCTGCGGGAGGCGGAAGTGCTGGAGGTAGCGGGGCCGATGCACGACGTGGGAAAACTGGGTGTGCCCGATCACATTCTGCTCAAGCCGGGCAAGCTCGACGCGGGGGAATGGGAGGCGATGAAGCAACACACCCTGATCGGCGCCCGGCTCCCCGAAGGCTCCCCCTCCGAGTACTTGCAGGCCGGTGCGATCATTGCCCTCTCCCATCACGAGCGCTGGGATGGGAGCGGGTATCCCCGGGGCTTGGTGGGCGAGGAAATCCCCCTTCCGGGCAGGATCTGTGCCGTTGCCGACGTGTTCGACGCCCTCACCACGGACCGCCCTTACCGCAAGGCGATGTCGAATGAGGAAGCCCTGGAGGTCATGCGGAGCGGGCGGGGAGGCCACTTCGATCCCGAGATCCTCGACCTCTTTTTCGAGAACTTGGACGAGGTCCTGGCGATCCAAGGGGAAGTGCAAGAGGCCCAGCCGGCGGGGGAAACGGATGCGGTCTAGCTTGCGCTTTCCCCGCCGCCTGCCTCCGGTTCGGCGCCTGAAAATCGAGACGGTGCTCGTTCTCGGTCTGGTCGGTTTGCTCGCGCTTGCCGGGGGCGTGCTTCTCTTCGCTGCTCAGAACCACAACCAGCGACTGGCAGCCGCGGTGCTTTCCACCGAGCGGGATGCCTTTTATCTAGAGCGGCTCACCCGCGCGGCCCTCGGTCTNGAGCAGGCCGCTGGCAGGGAGCCTTGGCTGGCCGAGCTCGGTGCTGCGCTCTCCGCCTGGGAGGGCGACTTTAAAGAGCTGGAGCAGGCTGTCCTNGAGGCCACGCCCGAAGCTGAGGCTCTAATCTCCGAGCTNGNCGCCCACGCGGCGGATCTGCGGGAGGCGGTGCAGGNTNTGATGAGGGAGGCTTCCCTGACAGGGGTGGATCCNGANGTNACCAGGGACCAGCTTGCTGCNGTGGCCACCGCGGGGGAGTCCCTGAACACCGGGCTTGCCAGGCTTTTTCAGCTCCTTGACCAGGAAACCAAAAAGGCGTTGGCGTTGGCCAGGATCATTGCGCTTGCGCTCCTTTCCGCCCTCCTGCTCGCCCTGTTTTTCGGGGGGGTGTTCGTATTTCGCCCCACGATCCGGGGGTTACACGAGGCGTGGGGGGAGCAGTGCCGCACAGTGGACGTCCTCGAGGAAGAGGTGAAAAGGCGAATGGAATCGGAGGAGGCACTTCGCCGCCAGAGCTGTGAGGCCGCCCTGCGGGCCCGGGTCCTGGGCGCGGTGCTTGGGACCTGGGATGTGGAGGGGCGGCTCAAGGCCATGCTCGAGGAGGCGATGGCGCTCCTCGGGGCCGAAGTGGGGTGCGCCTATCTGGTCCAAGGGGACAGGGTGGTGCTCCGGGCGGCCCAAGGGGTCCCGGACGGGTTCGCGGCCCGCGCGGGCGCCTTCCCGCGCGAGGCGCCCCCTGCGTGGCTTTCGCCCCCTCCGGCGACGCGCAACCACCCGGGAGTGGGGAGGGACTTGCCAGGCTTTGCAGAGCTCGCCGAGGTCAGGGTACACGTGTCCCTACCCCTGCGCCTAGAGCAACAGTGGCTGGGCACGCTGGTGTTCGGGAGCAGGAGGCGCGAGAGGATCGAAGCCGAGGGTTTGAAGGTCCTGAAGGGTATGGCAGAGTTCTTGGCGCTGGTGGTCGACCACGTGCTGGGCCATGAAGAGGCGCGGATGAGGCTGATCCGCCTGCAAGCGCTGCGCAGCGTGGATCGGGCCATCATCTCCCACAGGTCCATCCGGGAGATCGTTCGCCAGGTCCTCGAGTACGTGCCCCGAGAGCTGGGGGCGGAGGCGGTGGCCCTCACACTGCTGGAAGAGGGCCAGGGGCGCCAAACGCTCTTCGCCATGCGCCTTCCCAACGGGACCGTGGTCGAGGAGAAGGCTTTTGAACTCGCCCGGAGTTTACACCATTGGCTCGTGGTGCNGAAAGAGCCGGTTGTCATCCCCGATCTCTCCCAGGACCGTCGTCTGTGGCTGCATCAGCCCCTGATCCGAGAACACAGGCTCACCTCCTACCTCGCAGTGCCCCTCGTCTCCCGTGACGAGACGATCGGGATCCTCCACCTCCTGACCACTGAACCCCGCATCTTCTCCCAGGAGGACGTGGACTTCTTTCGAACTCTGGCCGGCCAGATCGCGATCGCGCTGGAGAATGCGCGGCTGTTCCAGAAGGTGAGCCAAGAGGCCCGCACCAGTGCTGCCCTGCTCCGGCTGGAGAGGATTCTGGGCAAGGCCCGAGGGAGTCAGGAGGTGTGCCAAATGGCGGTGGGGCTCGTGCCGGATCTCCTCTCCGGCGCCCACGGGTGTCTGCTCCTGTGGGACGAGGAGCACCTCTGCCTGAGGCCGGCCACCGTGCCACCAGAGCTCCCGGCCAGGCTGCGGGAGGATTTCTTGTGTCAGAAGGCGCCGGAGGAGCGGTGTCCGGCTCTGGCCGAAGTCCTGCGCACTCGGCAGCCCTTCGTGGT
>MTNI01000049.1 GCA_002011415.1 Candidatus Acetothermia bacterium JdFR-47 | reverse complement strand
GTCCCAACGGATCTCTGACCTTTTCATAGATTTCAGCGGCAGTGACTTCCTCACCGACCTTGCCACAAAAGGGGCAGGTTTCCAGCTCCGGATATTCCTCCAGGGACAGGTAATGCACCCTGCCGCCTGGTTCGAAATGGACGCTGGCGGCAATGGCCCAACATAGATGAAACCTATCGCCTTCGACGTTCCACAGCTTGCCTCTCAGGGGCTTAAGGTAATACCTCAGGTGGAGCGAGTGCTCGTGGAAGAAGGCCGGGGTGGAAAAGCCGTCATAGGGCTGTAAGTGGTCCCGGGCCGCCTCCCCGTCGGCGCCCTCCAGCGGCGCCCTCCAGGTCACCCCGTACAAACCACAGTGCTCCAGGAGNGTCAGTACGGTACTNACTGCGTCCTCATAGGTAACAGCCTGATCTCGTCCCACGTAGAACCACACGTTGGGATAACGTGGCATAGCCTCAGGGAATTCCGATCTTGGCAATACAGGATATCTCCACTTCCCTACTGAGATAGTGAGCATCATCCCTCCGCTTCTTCGATCCATGCCCCTCGGACCACGGCCAGGGCGTCGCGCACCACCTCCTGGGGCGGGCCAAAACGGAGGGCCCGCTCACGGTCCAGTTCCAGGATGAGCCAACCGCGATAATCCGCCTGCCGCAGAATCCGTAGGGTCCTAGCAAATGGGACGGTCCCTCGGCCCGGGGGCAGGTGATCGCCCAGTCCAGGAACCCAGTCATGCACGTGGGTGTGAATCACCCGGCCCACAAAACGGTCGGTAAGCGGTCCGCTCCCGTGCGGGTCCATCTCCCGGGTGAGGTGCCAATGGCCTATGTCCCAACAGATCCCCAACCCCGCCGTTTCCGTCACCAGCCCCTCGATCTCCTGGAGGCGGTCCCCGGGACGGGTGGGCGCTTCAGGATCATGGGGCATGTTTTCGATGGCCCAATGTACTTCGCAACGTTGCGCCCTTGTCCGCTCAACCAACCAGCGGCACAAATCGGCCGTTGTGGCCAGTCCTCGCTCCCGGTCGTGGCCATCGTCGAACGGATGGATAACGACCAAGACCGGTGCCCCTTGCCGTCCTGCCAACTCGTCCAGGGTGGTCAACAGCTCTTCGAGGTCCGCACGCCCAGTCCGCTTGCCCCATCCGCGGTACCACTTCCACACGAGATGGAAGGTGATCACAAGGCCGCGGGCCAGTGCAGCCCCGGCCACCCCCTGATCGAACTCCCCCGACACCACGAGCGGCAGCTCCACCGCGCCTACACCCGCCGATGCCAAGAAGTCGAGGAAGGGCACGGGGTCCTGGAAGGAGCACCACCCCGGCTTGTTGAGGCTGAAGCCCACCTGAACGCCGGCCACAGCTCTGCCCCCGCCTTCCATGAGCCCTCAGAAGGACCGTTAGGAACCCTCCATCGGTTCAAACCCGCCGCAGCATGGGGAGGACATCGTTCAACTCGGCGGTGAACACCCCGATGGAGTAATCCGAAACCCCGCCGATCCAGATCAGGGTTTCCTTGTAGAGCAGTAGGCCGTCCCCGAAGATGACCAGGGCCCTATCCCCGTACTCCTCGCAGAGCCCCTTGGGGGCCAACAGGTAATCTGAGATCGCCAACAGCTCCCCGTTCCTGTTCACAAGCGCCAAGCCGTCCCGGTACGACAGGTCCTCCTTGAGCACGCCGTGCCAACCCACCAGGTACTCGTCCTCGGAGAGCTGTACGGCGTTAGTCGACCAGCCCACTTTGTATTCCCAGGGTTCGGGGGCCAGGATCGGTTCCAATGTCTCCTCGGGGATCGCAAGCTTCTCTAGATCTGCCTCGGCCCGCCAGCACATGTCGGGGAGGTACCTTTTGGGCGGCTCCAGCTCCAACAGGCTGAACAGGGGCTCAAGCCGAGCGTCCGGCAGCTCCCAAAAGCTCGGCCGGGTGAGCATCGTGGCCCTATCTCCCCGGATCTCGATCAAAGCCGAATCCTTGTTCCCAGGGACGAAATCGCCCTCGCTCCCGGCCACCGAGAAGAACCCCTTCCTCCGCACCGAGAAGTCTTCTCCCAGCTCGGCGAAGCCGAGCACGGACTTATGCACCTCTTTCCCGTCTTCCTCGTGCTTTCCGACCCCCGTGTAGAGGACATGGAACCCGGCCCGGGCTGGGCAAACCCTAGGGTCCTCACAGCCCTTCACCGCCTCCCATACCTTCTCGGGCCACAGGATGATCTTGGTGCTGAGGGGGCTTTTCACCTCCCCTGCCAAGAGCTCCTCCACCGGTACCTCGAACACGCCCACGCTGGAGGTGTAAGAGTAATAATCGAAGATGAGCCGGGGGAAGATGTAGACCTTCTCCCTCACCAGCACCGCGCCTGGGTTGAAGGCCGCCAATGGTCTCTTCCGCGGGTAGTTCTCGACGAGGAGATCGTCAGGGCCGATGAGACATCTCCGGGTGAAGATGTCATCGGTCTTGGCAGCGCGCAAACCCTGTCGCTCCCTCAAGGCNCTCTTGGCCTTCTCCCGAAGNCTCTGTTCTATTGCCGTAGCCATGTCGTTTATCCCCCTTTCGGTGTCCGCTCCCAGTGGCGGTTTTGTTTTCACGCCCAGTTCGTTGTTAGTATATCAGACCTTTGCTGAATTCTACTGATTTTTGCCTCTCTCAGCTCCTTCCGACTTTTCCCCCCCTTTATTTCTCGTTCGGGCCTCACGACGAACCAGCCAGGCTATCAAACCCAAGAAAGTCGCGGCTGCGCCCAAGGCGATGAGGTCAACGACGAATTCGGGTGAGCCAGGTCTTAAAAACGGCAACGGGATGAGGGCCAATACCAAAGCCGTCATTCCCAGGTGAAAGGCCACTTTTCCTATATGAGGCGCCATGGTGGGAGCGTGTCCACGAAATGGCAAGCTACCCGATGTCCTTCACCGAAATCCCTCAGGGACGGCTCTTCCTTGCCACATACCTCATGGGCGTACGGGCAGCGGGGGTGGAACCTACACCCCGGAGGCGGAGCCTCGGCCGAGGGAGGCTCGGCCTCCTTCAGCTGTATCAACTTCTTCTTCCGAGCGATCTCCGGATCTGGCACAGGAGCCGCGGAAAGCAGTGCCCTGAGATACGGGTGTAATGGTTGCTCGAGGACCATTTCCATTTGTCCTTCTTCTACTATTTTTCCTAAATACATTATGGCAATTTTTCCTTTCTGAGCAAAATACCTTGCAGTAGCGAGGTCATGTGTAATATAAAGGAACGCGATCTTAAGCTCGCGGTTGAGCTTAAGCATGAGGTCGAGGATGGAGAGGCGCAGCGAGGCGTCGATCATCGAAACAGGTTCGTCCGTCACGATGAACCCCGGCTTGGGGATGATCGATCGGGCAAACACAAGCCGCTGCCGCATTCCTCCTGAGAGGTGATAGGGATATTTGTTCAAAAAATATTCCGGGGGCATAATACCAACAAATTCAAGGAGCTTTTTTACTTCTTCTTTAAGTTTATTCCTCGGGACTCCGTAGCGACGAAGCGGGGCGGAAAGCGTTTGATACACCGTCCGTACCGGGTTGAGAGCGGAGTAGGAATCCTGATGGACCAGCTGGCCGGTGGGGCGGAGCCCGTCGCCCTTCTCCCGCCAAATGTCCTTGCCCTTGTATAACACCCTCCCTGCGGTGGGCCGGAGCAGCCCCAGCGCAATCCTCCCCAAGGTGGTCTTTCCGCAGCCGGACTCCCCGGCCAGGGCAAGGATCTCCCCCTCCCGAATCGCGATGGAAACCCCGGAGATGGCCCAAGCCCCCCTTCTCTTCCTAATCCATCCCCGCTCGAATACCATCTGCACATCGTCAAGTTGCAACAGCTCCGTCATTTTGCCCGCACCTTCTTCCAATGATGACAGGCGACTGAGTGACCCGCCTCTACCTCTTCCATCTGTGGCTCCTCCTCCTGGCAAAGCTGGGTGGCCAAGGAGCACCTGGGGTGAAACCGACATCCCGGTGGCGGATTTATGAGGCTCGGGGGGAGGCCAGGGATTGGCTTCTTTGAAGAGAGGTCCCCCACGATCGAGGGGATGGCGTTGATGAGGCCCACCGTATAGGGATGACGTGCTCTGTAAAAGATGTCCTCCGTACTCCCTACCTCGAGGATCTTCGCCGCGTACATCACGGCTACCCGCTCGGCGACCTTGGCCACGTTGGACACGTCATGGGTGACCATCAGCATCGTGATCCCCAGCTCGCGGTGGATTTCCCGCAGCATTTCCATGAGGTAGGCCTGGGAGATTAGGTCCAGAGCCGTGGTGGGCTCGTCCAAGATAAGCATCTCGGGCTCCAAAAGGAGCGACAGGGCGATGATCACCCGTTGCTTCATCCCCCCGGAAAGCTCATGGGGATAAGAGACCAGAACCCTATCCGGGTCGAGACGCACAAGTTCCAGAAGGCGTGAAGCCCTCTCTAATATCCGGGCCCGTGATTCCCGCCTATGGGCAAGCACGGTGTCGATCATGTGCTCGGAAATTCTCATCACTGGGTTCAGCGAGTTCTGGGCGGCCTGGAAAACCATGGCTATCTTCTCCCACCTAATTCTTCGAAGTTTTTCGGGAGGCAAGGAAAGGATCTCTATTCCATCGAAGTAAATCTTTCCCGCCCTTATGTATCCGTTCTCCGGCATGAGGTTCAAAATGGCTTGAACGATCGTCGTCTTCCCACAGCCGGATTCCCCGATCAAGCCCATGAAACTCGCCTTAGGGACATCGAGGAATACGTGATCGACTGACCTCAAATTGCCATCCCTTACTTCAAACTCTACTACGAGGTCTTGGATAGAAAGGATCGTTTCATTCATGTGCTCTCAACCTCGGGTTGAAGATCTCCTCNAGACCGTGGGCGAAGAAGTACCCCCCGAGCTGGAGAAACGTGATCGCCAAAAGCGGCGACAGTACGTAACAGATTGCGCTTGGCACGTAGATAGCGCCGGT
>MTNI01000187.1 GCA_002011415.1 Candidatus Acetothermia bacterium JdFR-47 | reverse complement strand
CCGAGCTCCCTTTAGGACACCCCAACACACGCGGGGGTCGGGGCCTTGTAATCAAGCACTCAAGAAATTATTTGGAGGTCTGTAAGCAACGTCAGACGCGTTCCCAAAACCAAGGCACCTCACCCTAGCCGCCAGCATACTGTCTTTAGCCCTTCCCTCGATTGATCACCAGCCCCTAGGTTTTCGGAAGGTTCCCTGGGCATCGTTAAGCACAGGAGCGAACTGGCTCCGGCGAAGAGCGCCCTTGCATGTTTTAGCACTGCGCAGAATCTGCTCTTGCAATCCCCACTTGACCAGTGCTGCTTCTGGCTGGTCAGGCTCGGTGCAGCGCATTTCCAAAACACGTCCCTCACCTTCCCCTGGAAAAGAGGTTGACAACGCCGATGTTCACGATTAAGCTATGTTCACGTGACGTGAACATCACAAAAATGTGAACAATATGGACGAGAAACGGATTTTAGAAGATTGCCTGCAGGCAGCCCGCGACTTACTGGGGCTTGAGATCTCCCCTATCACGGTGGAAAAGCAGGTTGGGCCAGTCCGTCCAGATGCGGTGGTACGACTGACCCTCCCGAGCGGAAAAACCATCGACGTGTGTGTCGAAGTCAAGACCCAACTTCGGCCATCCAAGGTGCCTGAGATCCGGGCCCAGCTCGCTACGTACAAGGAACAGACAGGCTGCAGTGCAGTGTTGGTCGCTGCGCCCTACGTTCCAGAGTCGCTCGCTCAGCGGCTCCGCAATCAGGGGCTCTGGTTCGTAGACAGTTTAGGCAATGCATACATCGAGGTGCCAGGGACTCTCTTGATATATGCTGTGGGGAAGCGGCCGGCGCACTGGCAGCCTTCAAACGCGACTTGGATGAGTGCGCAGGGCGCCAAGGTCCTCTTTCAACTGCTCATCCTCGGCCCCAGGGTCCACGCCACCTATCGCGACATCGCCCAGAACACAGGCGTGTCCCTGGGAATGGTTTCCANAATAATCACGAGCCTCACCGGAAGAGGGGTAATCAGCCGTCGTGCTCATGGTCTCTACGAGATCGTAGAGCCCCGCCGACTCTTGGAGATGTGGAGCGACGCTTACGCGCTCAAGTTGCGGCCGAGGATCTTGCTTGGACGGTTCCGATCGCCGTTTGGCGCGGACTTCACCAGGATGTTTGAACAACTGGCAAGCAAAGCTGAGATGAAAAACGTGGTCGTCGGAGGGGAATACGCAGCGGACCGGTTCACTGGGTACCTACGGGCCGGCTCGCTGAGCCTCTATGTGCCCCCAGATCGCGTCCGGGCCGTGCGACGGGTGTTGAGACTGGCCCCCTCATCGGAGGGGAACATCGAACTGTACGAGGCATTCGCCAAACGGCTTAAGATGCCCCGTGCCAGAAAATGGCCACCACTCGCCCATCCAGTCCTTGTGTACGCCGAGCTCCTGGCCACCGATGATCCCCGCTGCGGGGAGGCGGCTCTTCGGTTGAAGGAGAGGCACCTTCCATGGATCCCGTAAAGCGCCTTGAGCCGCACATTGTCGCGGCACTATGCCGCGTCGCGGACGTCCTCGCGCNATCCCAGCTTCCCTACGTGCTAATCGGGGCGAACGCGNTGATCTTGCAGGGGGTGGAGCTGGACCGTTCAACGCGCGATCTCGACTTCGTGGTCGCCGTTACCGCAGGATTGGATCAAGTGCGAGGCGTTCTGGAACAAGCCAGGATGCGCTCTTCCAGCATCGCTCATCGCTTTTACACCGAGTCGGGAGTCGAGTTGGACGTGCTACCACTAGATCCGCAAGCGGAACGCCAACAAGAGATCTGCTTTCCAGATGGAGAACGGCTTTCTGCCATTGGACTTGCCGAGGCCCTTCGATGTTCCTCGGAGATCAACATTGGGCGGTGCACCGTCCGCGTGGCCAAGCTACCCATCTTGGTCGCCCTGAAACTTCACGCCGCAACGCGCCGGATCGGAGAACAAGACCTTCGGGATGCCTCCGCTGCAATGCAGCAATACGCAAGCCAAGGGGAGCAGCGATTCCTCGAAGTAGACTATGAAGCCCACCCCGAGCTCGAGTACGAAACCGCAGGCGCGTTCCTCCTCGCTCGCGACCTGCGCAAACTCGCTGACGAGTCAACACTGACCCACATCCGAGCAGATGTAAACATACTCCTCGCGGATGAACGCATTAGCAGCCGACGTGAACTCGGTCTTCGCTTTGCTCCGCTCCTCCGTGCCTTTCAGTTGGGCCTGGAAGATCCCTATTAACACGCACTAGCGCCATGCTTCCCCTCCATATGTCTCGGCTGGAGCCAAGCGGGTAGGGCACTTTGATGGACACGACTGGCGGAAAAAGGCGGGCAGAGGGATCAAGGGTCCAATGTGGGGCCAGAGAGCAAAGCTCCAGCAACGGCTCCACAGGTTCCAGGAGAGCCCATAGAACTCCTAACGCCCCGGCCCAAGTGATCCTGTTTGGCTTCCCACCCCTACCATCCTTCCATCCAAACTGCCCGGGCACTTGGCATCCCCTCTCCTAGGCCCTACAATGGNTCTGTGTTGTTATTGTTTCATGTGCCCGGTGAGGGCAGGGAGGAGGGATAGGTTTCTCNANGGTTCCAGGTCCTCTAGCATCTACTAAACAGGCCTTTTCTCATGGGTAGANTCCCCCCTAGTGCCCTTCCATNCCAGCCGAGGAGGCTCTACTAGAAGGAGATGGACAAGCGGTATGACGTGGAATCCTGAAGCGATGGTNTCCCTTGTCAACGCGCTGGCCTTCGCCTTCGCCGGCGCGTACCTCCTGGAGGGCTACCGGACGCGCCGGGCGCAGCGGACCCACCTCTTTTGGGGGGCGGGCTTGGCCGTTGCTGCCTTGCCCCATGTCCTGGCCACCCTGCAATTTTGGGGCCTCATCCCTCAAGACCGGTATGCCTTGCTGAGCTTCCTGGTGATCAACCACGCCGCCTTGGTGCTGCTCTTCGCAGGTACATTGCTCTTGATCTCCGAGCGGCGGGCGCTTTACCTTGGCCTTCCGGTGGCCTACGGGGTTTCTTGGTCGGCTGTCACCACCGGCCTGGCTTTCACCACCCAGGCTCCAGACCTCACCTATCGGCTCTTCTCCTTGAACATCTGGGGGTACTTCATTCCCTTGGAATTGGTCATGGTGGGGATCTTCCTCTACGCTGCTCGGTTCAGGGGGGTACGTGGCTACCTGATCGTGGCCCTGGGCTATCTGATCATCGTCACCGGCAATGCCTTTTGGGCGCCCAGTTTGGGCACCGAGTCCGCCTGGGTACCCCGCTCTGCTCTATTCGTGGGCACGGCCGCCATATTGGTCGGGTTCACTTACATCGGCAAGGAGGAAGAGATCCGACGTCGCAACCGGGAGCTGGCCGTGCTCAACTCCGTCGCTGCCGCTGTTAGCAGCTCGCTGGANTTGGAAGAAGTGCTCAACCTGGCACTTGACCAAGTGCTGAAGGCCACAGGGGCACAGGCAGCCGAGGTCTTCCTGCTGAACGAAGAGGGGGATGCCTTGGACATGGCCGCCTACCGGGGGACCCTTCCCGAGAGCTTCCGGGAGATCACCAGGTTCAACTTGGGGGAAGGCTTCCCCGGGCGAGTGGCNCAATCGGGCGAGCCCATGGTCACCACCGATCTGGCNGGNGACCTCCGCTACCTCCGTAAAGCGGTGATTGAAGCGGGNTTCGGNTCCTTCGCCTGTATTCCCTTGTGGGCCAAGGGAAAGGTGGTGGGGACGATCGATGTGGCCGCCCTGGGCCGCCGGCCGTGGTCCGCCGATGAGTTGAAGTTGCTCGTCGCCATCGGCCACCAAATCGGAATCGCGGTTGAGAACGCCCGCCTCTTCCAAGCGCTGGAGAAGAAGACGGCGAGATTGAACGCGCTACGCCAAGTGGACCTAGCTATTATGGCCGAGCAGGACCTGATGAAGGTGCTGCGTCTCATCATCGACTCAGCACGGGACCTGGTAGGCGCTAGGCTAGGGGAAATCAAGCTCATCGATCCCGAAAAGGCCGAAGCGACAGCGGTGGTGCATTCCGGCCTTGAGCCCGATGGGTGCCTACTCAAAAGCGAACCTTCTATCCGCGGTGTCCAGTGGAAGATCTTTGAAAAAGGGGTGTCAGTACGTCTCAAAGACATCCCTGCTGAACCCGATTCCGTGGGTCTCCCTGAAGGCCATCCCATGCTCAGAGGCCTTTTGGGCGTGCCGGTAAAGAACGCTCAAGGACAGGTAATTGCGCTCCTTCTGCTCACCGATAAAGCGGATGGCCGGGACTTCACCGAAGACGACGAGGAAATAGTTGAGGCTTTGGCCAACCAGGCAGCCGTGGCCATCGAGAACGCACGGCTATACGAGCAGGTGAAGGCTTATGCCGCAGAGATGGAACAGCAGGTGGCCGAGCGGACAGCGGAGTTAAAAGCCGCCAACGAGAAACTCCAGCGCGCCCTGCGGGAACAGGCGGCCCTTGCCGAGATCGANGTTGCCGTCAGCCAACCGCGTGAGCTACAGCAAGCACTCGACCAGATCGTCGTTGCCGTNACCCGCCACGTGGGNGCCGATTCGGCAAGCGTGGTGCTNTGGGATCCCGTGAAGGAGGAGTCCACCGTAAGTGCCTCCACGGTTCCCGGNCAGACGGCCCAGATGGCCGCCCAGCGAGAGGGTGGCGCCACCCGCTGGATCATCGACCACGCTCAACCTTTGGTGGTTCCCGACGTCCGTGANGATCCCTTCGGAGCCAANCCCTTGCCGGCCGAGTTCAGAAACGGGGCGTACGCCGGTGTACCGCTATTGGCCGAGGGCCGGGCCATTGGTGTGCTCTATGCCCTCAGCCGGCGGCCGCGCGAGTTCAGCCAGCACGAATTGGACTTCATGGCAGCCCTAGCCAACCGAGCAGCAATAGCCATAACCAAAGTGCAGATCTATCAAAAGTTAAAGGCCCGCACA
>MTNI01000197.1 GCA_002011415.1 Candidatus Acetothermia bacterium JdFR-47 | reverse complement strand
AGCCACCCACCCGCCACCAGGCCCAGGGCAAGGTGCATGGGAAGGGCCCGAGCAGCCACCACCTCGCCCCAAGGCACCCCCTGGGAGAGACCCCCGATGATGTACTGAAAGTCCTCCACCGCCCCGAACCCCGCCCCCAGGCAGGCTAGGACGAGGGCAGCCTCCGCCGGGCCGACCCGTGCCTCCCGGGAAAACTGCCTAAGCAGGGCCGTACCCAGCGCGAGCTTCACCCCCTCCTCCAGCGCCCCAGCGGTAACGAACGCCCCTCCCCATCCCTCGCTGGGCCAGCTNCCCACCCCGCGAATGAGGAGCACGAGGAGCGTCCCCCCCATCCCCAGAAGGAACGCTAAGGAGAGGTCCGGGGCACGGGGATACGGGTGCAATGCCCGCAACAGGACGAGGAGNGGCAGCACCAGGCCCACCGCTACGTACGCGGCGCGGACGTATTCNCCCATAACGGGCCGCTAGAAAAGCCCCAACACGAAGTGCATGTAGAAGTAGTAGATCGGGAGCGCGGCGAGGAGCCCGTCGATGCGGTCCAGGATGCCGCCGTGGCCGGGGAGGAGGCGCCCGGCG
The DNA here is from genome assembly GCA_002011415.1 of Candidatus Acetothermia bacterium JdFR-47. Lineage (GTDB taxonomy): Bacteria > Bipolaricaulota > Bipolaricaulia > Bipolaricaulales > Bipolaricaulaceae > JdFR-47. The sequence goes on along the minus strand of MTNI01000197.1, from coordinate 4,443 downwards.
TCCTTCACCTCGGCCGCTCGCTTGAGGAGCGACTCGAACAGGTCACCGAGCTGGGCGAAGCTCCCCACCCACAGCCCCAACACCACCATGTGGGGGAGCCAGTGCAGTAAATCTTTCCAAAACGGGACACAGACTGCCGCCCCGGCCACCGCCAGGGCGAGCCCGCCCACCACCCCCTCCCAGGTCTTGGCAAGCGATATCCGCGGCAGAAGTCGGTGTCGCCCCAGTCTGCTCCCTACAAAATAGGCCCCGGTGTCGTAGCCCCACACGATGAGGAAGAACTGCACTAGGTACGGAAAGCCCCCCCGGTAGAGGAGGTACACAAAGCTGAGGAGCACCGGAATGTAGAGGAACCCGAATATCCCGGCCAGGGAGGCGAAGAACCCCTCCCGCGGCCCCCGGCGGAAGAAGCTGTACACCACGATCAGATACACCACACCCCAGCCCACCACGAGGGCGTAGCGGCCGTCCCACAGCACCGCCAGCATGAGGAAAGCCGGGATGGCGGCCAGGAACAGCTCCCTGGGCAAGGGGATCCCGAGCCTCCCCACGAGATACAGGTACTCCCAACCGGCGATGAGGCCCACCAGGGAGACCAGGACCCCCACCAGCCAGTCCATCCCGTACTGCTCGGCCACCCAGAACACCCCCAGAACCAGGGGGATGGCGACGAATGCCGTGAGCAATCGATATCCCAAGCTCTTCATGCGATCACCCGCCCGAAGTTGCGCGTCCGCCCCTGGAACTCGCGGAGCGCGAGGAGGAGCGCCTCCTCGTCGAAATCAGGCCACAGGGTGGGGGTGAAGTAAAGCTCGGCGTAGGCCGCCTCCCACAGGAAAAAGTTAGAAAGGCGCATGTGGCCGCCGGTCCGGATGATGAGGTCCGGTTCTGGAAGCTCTGCCGTGGGAAGGAGCGCCTGGAAGGCCCCCTCGGTGAGCGCTTCTGGGGAGAGCTCCCCGGCCTGGGCCTGCGCCACGGCCCTCCGGGCTGCCTCCAGGACCGCCCATCGGCCGCCAAAGTTGAGGGCCACCGTGAGGTGAAGGGTGTCGTTTCCCTTCGTGGCCTCGATCGCCTCGGAAAGAGACCGCTTGAGGCTCCGCGGGAGGGTGGCCATGTCCCCCAGCACCGAAAGGCGCACCCCGGCCTCGGAGAGCTCTCTCAATTTCTCCCGGATGAACCGCTCCAGAAGCCGGAACAGGAACTCCACCTCCTCCCGAGGTCGGTTCCAGTTCTCGGTGGAGAAGGCGAACAGGGTGAGGTAAGGGAAGAGCTTCTCGTTTCCCACAAACCGGATCAGGCGCTCGGCCGCCAGGGCCCCCTGCCGGTGGCCTTCGGTGCGGGGAAGGCCCCTGGCCTTGGCCCACCGCCCGTTCCCGTCCATGATCAACGCCACGTGACGGGGCAAAGGACGGGCCCGTACCTCCTCAAGAAGGTCCGATAAGGGCACGCCTCGCCTCCCCCACCACGGTCAGGGACCCGGCTATCAAGAGCAGGTCCTCCTCGCCAAGCCCAGACGCGAGCTCCCGCACCGTTTCCTCCACCGGGCCGCCGATGCGCCACGTGCATCTCAGGCGCCGCGCCTGGTGGGAAAGCGCCTCCGGGGGCAGCGCCCGCCCGGAACGGGATGCCACCAGCACCACCTCGTCGAAGCGGGGAAACAACGCCTCCGCCATCTCCCGCACCATTTTGTCCCGCAGGGCACCGAACACCAATACCTTCCGTCCCTTGGGGGCGGGAAGGCGGCCCAGGGTGTCGACCACGGCCTGGGCCCCGGAGGGGTTGTGAGCCCCGTCGAGGACGATGTAGGGCCTACAAGAGAGGACCTCGAACCGCCCTGGCCAGCGGGCGGCTGCCAGTCCCTCCCTAATCGTTTCCCGCCCGAGTTCCATCCCCCCCACGAGCTCGGCGAGCGCCCCCAAGGTGAGGGCGAGGTTATCTCGTTGGTAGAGCCCAAGGAGCCCTGTCTCAAACTCCCCCAAACCCAGGGGGTCGGTCCGAGACCGCCACACCGCCCGCTCCCAGGACAGTTCCACGAGCTCCACGTCCTCCGGATCCAAAAGCACCAACGCCGCGCCCACGTTACGGCACTCGTGGGCAAAGGTGGCGAGCACCCCCTCTTTCCGCTCCACGGTCAGGAACGGCACCCCTTGGCGGGCGATGCCCGCTTTTTCCCAGGCCGCCTGTCCCAACCCAGGGCCGAAGAAGTCGATGTGATCTTCCTCCACCGAGGTGACCAAGGTGAGGAGGAGGTTGGCAAGGGAGCTCGTGGCGTCGTAGCGCCCCCCCAGGCCCACCTCCACCAGGGCCAGCTCCACCCCCTCGCGCGCGAAGTGAGCAAACGCCGCCGCTGTCATGGCCTCGAAGAAGGTGGGCCGGCCCGGCCCAGCCAGAAGCTCGTCCATGGGGTAGATGGCCTCCTGTATCAGCTCCTCCAGCCGCTCTGGGGAGATGGCCTCTCCTTTCACCCGGATGCGCTCCGTGGGGTCCCCGAGATCAGGGGAGGTGTAGGCCCCCACCTTGACGTCCCCGACCACCAGGACCGACTCCAGGAAGGCCACCACCGACCCCTTGCCGTTGGTACCCCCCACCTGCACGGCCGGGAAGCGGCGCTCGGGGCTCCCGAGGCGGGAAAGCAAGGCCTGGACGCGCGCCAGGCCGGGTTTGACCGTCCGCTCCGGGGCGAGCAGCGAGGAAAACTTATTCACCTTCACTCCTCCAGGTGGCGCTTGAGGCGGGCCCGTCGAGCCCGCAGAGCTTGAGCCTGTTCTTCCGTCTTGGCCACTACCTCCGCCGGGGCCCGGTCGCGGAAACCCTCGTTGGAAAGCCGCGCCTCAAGCTTTCCGAGCTCCGCTTCCACCTTGGCGAGCTCCTTCTCAAGCCGCTCCTTGGCCGCCGCCCAATCCACCACCCCGGCCAGAGGGAGGTAAACGATGAGGGGTCCGGCCACGCCCTTGGCCGTCCCAGGCGGAGGCGTGAACGCCTCCTCGTAGCGGACCCGGCTCGCCCGGGCGAGCTTCTTCACCGCGGCCTCGAAGGCGGAAAGCAACCCCCGGGCCACCTCCTCGGCCCCGGAGACGATCACCTCCACCTCGGCCCCGGCCGGCACCCGAAGCTCGGCCCGGATCGCCCGCACCTCGGTCACGAGCTCCTTGAACAGCTCAAAAAGCCGCTCCGCCTGGGGGTCAACGAGGTCGGGGCGGGTCCGCGGAAACTCGGCCAAGGCGATGGTTCCATCGTGGCCCATGTGGCGCCAGATCTCCTCGGTGATGTAAGGCATGTATGGGTGAAGGAGCCTGAGGAGGACGTCGAGCACCTCCCTGAGCACGAGCTGGCAGGTCCGCCTCGCCTCCTCGTCCTCCCCCATGAGGCGCACCTTGGCCACCTCTAGGTACCAGTCGCACAGCTCGTGCCAGGTGAAGTGGTACAGGGCCTCGGCGGCGAGGTGGAAGTTGTACCGGTCCAGCTCCTCCCTCACCTTGCCCACCAAGCAGGAGAGGAGCGACAGGATCCACCGGTCTTCCCAGGCCAGGGTCCGCCCGGAGAGGGAAAGCCCCTCCGGCAGGTCTTCGGTATTCTGGAGGATGAACCGGGCCATGTTCCAGATCTTGTTGAGGAAGTTGCGGGACTCGTCGAGCTGAGCCCAAGACAGGCGCCACGCCCGCCCTTTGGAGGAGGCGTGGGACAGGGTGAACCGGAGGGCATCCATGCCGTGGGACTCCTTGACCTCCATGGGGTCGATGACGTTGCCCCGAGACTTGCTCATCTTCTGACCCCGTTCGTCCACGATGAGGGGGGTGATGTACACCTCGCGGAACGGCACCTCACCCATGAAGTGGAGGCCCATCATCACCATACGGGCCACCCAGAAGAACAGGATGTCAAAGCCGGTGATGAGGAGCGAAGTAGGGTAAAACCGCTTTAAGTCCTCGGTCTTATCCGGCCAGCCCATCACAGAGAACGGCCACAAGGACGAGGAGAACCAGGTGTCGAGGACGTCCTCCTCCTGGTGGAGCTCCACGTCCTCCCCGTAGTGGGCGCGGGCCTTGGCGCGGGCCTCCTCCTCGTCCATGGCCGCGAAGATCGTCCCGTCAGGGCCGTACCAAGCCGGGATGCGGTGCCCCCACCAAAGCTGCCGGGAGATGCACCAATCGCGGATGTTCTCAAGCCAATCGTAGTAGAGCTTGGTCCAGCGCTCGGGGATGAAACGGATCCTCCCCTCTTTCACCACCTGGATGGCAGGCTCGGCCAAGGGGCGCATCTTCACAAACCACTGAGTGGAGATCAGGGGCTCCACCGGGGTGCCGCACCGCTGACAATGCCCCACGGCATGGCGATAGGGGACCACCTTCTCCAGTAAGCCCTCTTCCTCGAGGCGCGCCACGATCGCCTCCCGGGCCCGAAAGCGGTCCATTCCAGCGAACGGCCCGCCGTTTTCGTTTATGG
>MTNI01000055.1 GCA_002011415.1 Candidatus Acetothermia bacterium JdFR-47 | reverse complement strand
AGGGCGCCCCGCCCGTGGAAGAGATAGCCCAGGCCGAAGCGGCGAACCCGGTGCCGGAACCACCGCCATCCCCAGTGGAGGAGCCGAAAGCGACGGAAGAGCCCCCGGGGAAACCCGAGCCAGAGGAAAAGCCCGAACCCCAAGGCGAACCCGCCCCGGAAGAGGCTCCCGAAGAGGAGCTCCCGGAGCANGAGGAAGTGCCCCAAGAGTCGGGGGAAGAGAAGGACCTCGCCGAGCGGTGGACCTCCATGCTCTCGGCGATCCTGGAGGAGAAGGCATCGGTGGCGGCGTTCCTGGCCCCGGCAGAGGTGGAGCTCACGGACGGTTTGCTTACGATCCGGCTGCCTAAGGATTGCCAGTTTCATTACGAATCGCTCCTCGAGCCCGATGTGCGGAGATACGTGGAGGAGATGGCCCAGAAGTTCTTCGGGGCCCTTCTTTCGGTGGACATCCGCTGGGAAGGGGTGGANAAAGAGAAGCCCTCCCTGGAAGAGCGGGCCAAGCTCGTGGCTGAGGCCTTGGAGGGAGAAATCTTGAAGGAGGAAAAGGATGCGGGGACTCGGAGATCTTAGGAGCCTGATGCAGCAGGCCCAGAAGCTCCAAGCGGAGCTCGCCGAGCGCCAGAGGAAACTCGCGGAGGCCCGGGTGGAAGCCTCATCCGGCGGNGGAATGGTGCGGGCGGTGGTAAACGGGCAGGGCGAGCTTGAGGAGATCCACCTCTCCCCCGAGGTGGTGAGCGAAGGCGATGCCGAGATGCTGGAGGACCTGGTGGTGGCCGCGGTCAAGGAGGCCCAGGCCAAGGCCAAGGAGCTGGCCCAGGAGATGATGGCCGACCTCGCCGGGGGATTTCCCCCGGGGATGCTGCCGTGATCAAGCCGCTTGAAGAGGTGCTGGCNGCGCTCACGCGCCTGCCTGGGATCGGCCGCCGGTCGGCGGAGCGGATCGCGTTCTTCCTCCTCACCAAGCCCGAGGAGGCGAAACGCCTGGCGGAGGCGATCGAGGGCCTGCACGTCCGCATCCGCCGTTGCAAAAGGTGTCACAGCTTCTCCGAGGGGGAGCTGTGTCCGATCTGTCAGGATCCCAGGCGGGATCAGAAGACGATCTGTGTGGTGGCCCGGCCCTGGGAGATCGAGCACATCGAGCGCACCCGCGAGTTCCGCGGGGTGTACCACGTGCTCGGGGGGCTCATCTCCCCCACCGACGGCGTGGGCCCGGAGGACCTCACGGTGGAGCACCTGGCCCGGCGGGTGCGGGAAGAGGGAACACAGGAAGTGATCCTGGCCCTGGAGCCCAAGCTCGAGGGGGACCTCACCGCCATGCACCTCCTTCGGGTGCTGAAGCCCCTGGGGGTGAAGGTGACCCAGATCGCCCACGGGGTCCCGGTGGGGCGGGACCTGGAGTCAGCGGACGAGATCACGCTGGGCCGAGCCCTCAAAGGCCGGATCCCCCTCTAGTCGTTGGGATGGCCCTCGTCGAACCGGGGGCTGGCGGCCTTGATGTCGAGCACCGGGGTACCGTCCAGGGCATCCAGGCCCTCCACCACAAGCGTGCCGTCCTCGCAGTTCACTTCCAGCACCTCCACCACGGTGGCCCCGATGGGGTTCGGGCGGTGCGGGGAACGGGTGACGAACACGCCGCGCAGCGGCCGAGACGGGTCCCCGCGGGGATGGACCAAAAGCCGCCCCCGATCGGCCCTGTGGAGCCAAAACAGGACCAGGATCCGCCCTCCGGGCTCAAGGCCCTTGAGCCCCTCCCTGAACTCGGGCCGCACCCTGATGCGGGCCGGCCGGCTCGCCAGTTCCCCTGCAGGGGCCGGGTCCCGGTCCTCGCGCTCCACCACTCCTATCGGCCGTAGCTCGATCCGCTCCATCTCTGAAAGCAAGCCTAACCCACGGAGGCGGCCCACGGCGAGCGTGCGCCAAAACACGGAAAGGCGGTAGCCCCCGGCGTCGCGCGCGTCTCCTCCCCTCTGGCTGCGCTGCCTTTCCTCGCGCCTGCNGACTGGCTAAGCTGCTCCCAAGGAGCCAGGGACCGATGCGCTGGAGAAGAAAGAAAAAGGGCACACGGAAGGGCGCACCCCCCGCAGACCCCGTCCTCCAGGAGCTGCGCGTCCGCCTCGGACTCCCGCCGCTGCCGCAAGCGCCCAAGCGCTGCCCGTTTTTCCTTTTCCGCCTGCCGCGGAATTAACTCCTCAAAACCTCTTTCGCTATACAATCGCCCATCCAAAGGAGGGCCCATGAACGGACTCGATCTTTTCAAGCGATACGAGGACAACCCCATCCTCCGGGCAGAAGAGTGGCCCTACCCGGCAAACGCGGTGTTCAATCCAGGCGCCGCCTCTTTCCAAGGGGAAACCCTGCTTCTCGTGCGGGTGGAGGATCATCGGGGGTTTTCCCACCTCACCCGTGCCCGCAGCCCGGACGGGCGCAGCTCGTGGCAGGTTAGCCCCCAACCCACCCTCGCCCCCGACCCGATCCAGTTCCCCGAGGAGGAATGGGGGCTTGAGGACCCCCGCATCACGTACCTCGAGGAGGAAAAACGCTACGCGGTGGTGTACGTGGCCTACTCCCGCTCCGGCCCCATGGTGAGCCTAGCCCTCACCGAGGACTTCCAGACCTTCGAGCGGTTGGGCGGGGTGTTCCCTCCGGAGGACAAGGACGCAGCCCTGTTCCCCCGCCGGTTCGGCGGGCGCTACGCCATGATCCACCGGCCCATCGTACGGGGAGAGGGACACATCTGGATCTCGTTCTCCCCCGACCTCCGCCACTTCGGGGACCACGAGGTGCTGCTCCCAGCCCGGGGCGGTGGCTGGTGGGACTCGGCCAAGGTGGGACTTGGAACCCAGCCCATCGAAACCTCGGAGGGGTGGCTCATCGTCTACCACGGGGTGCGAGCCACCGCGGCCGGGGCCCTGTACCGGGTCGGCCTGGCCCTGCTGGATGGCGACGACCCCCGCCGGGTGCTCCATCGCAGCCCGGAATGGGTGTTCGGCCCCCATGCCCCCTACGAGTGGATGGGGGACGTGCCAGGCGTGACCTTCCCCACAGGCGCGGTCCTCGTGGGAAAGGAGCTCCGCCTCTACTACGGCGCCGCTGACACCTCCGTGGCCCTGGCGACAGCGGACCTCGATGACCTGCTCTCCTACCTGCGAGAGTGTCCGGGCGGCTAGCCGTATGTGCCCATAGGAATTGACTTTCCCGGCCGAAAGGCGTACAATCAAATCGGCTGGGCTTCCTCTCCTTTGCCCTTCTTTGAAAGCCGAGATCTCTCGCAGGAGGTGGTGTGAAGATGCGAATCGGGTTCGTGTCGACATATCCACCTCAGAAATGCGGGATCGCCACGTTCACCGAGGACCTGGCGAGGGCGGTGGCAAGCGCCCTGGGGGCAAAGCTAGGACGCGATGAGCACATCAGGATCGTGGCCCTGGAGGACTCGAAGGAAGGGCACGCGTTCGGGCCGGAGGTGGCGTTCCGGCTCCGGCAGTGGGTGCCCGAGGACTACCCCGAGGCGGCCGCCTTCCTGGACGAGGAGACCGACGTCGTCTCCCTGCAGCACACGTTCGGGATCTACGGCGGCCCCGACGGGGAGCTGGTGGTGGAGCTCTTGGAGCACCTCCACCGCCCGGTGGTCACCACCTTCCACACCGTGAGGCAGAACCCCACCCCNGCTCAGCGGGAGATCGTGCAAGAAGTGGGGGAGCGCTCCGACCGGGTGGTGGTGATGGCAAAGCGGGGGGTTGAGTTCTTGGAGCGGATCTACCGCGTCCCCAAGGGGAAGATCCAGTTCGTCCACCATGGTGCACCGGATGTGCCCTACAGCTCTCAAGAGGAGCACAAGCGCGCCCTTGGCCTCCCGAGCCGGCCGCTCATCCTCACGTTCGGCCTCATCCGCCGCGACAAGGGAATCGAAGAAGCGATCAGGGCCTTGGCCAGGGTGAAGGAGGAGATCCCCAACTTCCTGTACGTGCTCCTGGGGGAGACGCTCCCCGTGCACCGGCAGGAACACGGGGAGAGTTACCGGGAGGAGCTCGCGCGCTTGGTCCAGGAGCTGGGGCTCGAGGACAACGTCCGCTTCGAGGCCCGGTTCGTGGACCGCAAGGAGCTCCTCAGGTGGATCCTGGCCTGCGACCTCTACCTCACCCCGTACCCGAACCTGGACCAGATCACTTCCGGCACGGTGGCCTACGCGGTGGCCTGCGGCCGGTGCGTGGTCTCGACCCCGTTCTGGCACGCCCAGGAGCTCCTGGCAGAGTGCCGGGGCGTGCTCGTCCCACCGCGGGACCCAAACGCCATGGCCAAGGCGATCGTGGAGCTCCTCGCTGATCCCAAGCGACGCGAGGAGATCCAGCGACGGGCCTACGATTTCGGCCGGGACATGATCTGGCCTGTGGTGGGGAAACAGCACCTGGCTCTGCTCTCCCAGGCGGCGGCCCGCGCCGTCCACGTGCACACCGTGGAAGCAGCCTGAAATACCGTGGACCTCGCCGCACCCCAGAGTTAACATGCCGCCATGCACATCAAGTTCTGGGGTGCGGCGAGAACGGTAACCGGCTCCTGCCACATCGTGGAGGCGGGTGGCCTCAAGATCCTCCTCGACTGCGGCCTGTTCCAGGGGCACGCCGAGGACCGGAACTCCCAGCCCTTCCCCTTCCGGCCTCAGGACATCGACTACGTGATCCTCACCCACGCCCATCTCGATCACTGCGGGATGATCCCGCGCCTGGTGCGGGAGGGATTCCGGGGGCAGGTGATCTCCACCGCGCCCACCGCGGACATCGCCCGCTTGATCCTGCTCGACGCCGCCCACCTCCAAGAAGAGGAGGCGGAGCGGGCTGCCCGGCGGGCGATCCGGNGGGGGCAGGCGCCGCCGGAGCCCCTGTTCGACGTGGGGGACGCCCTCGCCGCCATGGACCACTTCTCCCTGCGGGTGAGCTACGGTGAGGAGGTGGAGCTCGCCCCCGGGGTGACGGTGAGGCTCCACGATGCAGGCCACATCCTAGGTTCGGCCATCGTGGAGCTCTCCGCAGACGGCCACACCCTCGTCTACACAGGTGACCTCGGCTCCTGGGG
>MTNI01000027.1 GCA_002011415.1 Candidatus Acetothermia bacterium JdFR-47 | reverse complement strand
GCTCTACCTTTCGTTGAACCCGGTGAGGATAAAGAGGAGGATGGAGGCCAATTTGAGGGAATTATGGCAACTGCGAAAGTAACCCGATTAGGAGGCAAAGCATAGACCCTCGGTAACATAGGTTTTTGAGGCATCACGGCCAGGACGAGCATAGTGCCTTGCTCATGCCCTTCCGGACTCACTCCCTCCGGTAGGGGACGCCCAGGGCCTTGGGGAAGCGGACCCTCCCGATGACCCCGGTCACCACGAGCAGGGTGGCGATGTAGGGGATCATGGAGACGAACTGCCAGGGAACGATCTCCTTTACCCCAGGGATGTTGGCGATCCAGGTGGCCAGGGAGTCGAAGAAACCGAAGATGAAGCCCCCCACCAGAGTGAGAATGGGCCTGAGGCCGGAGAAGACCACCGTGGCCAGGGCGATGAAACCACGGCCGGCGGCCATCTCCTTGGTGACGGAACCCATCCACGAGACGGACATGTATGCCCCGGCAAGCCCGGCCAAAGCGCCCCCGAAGGTGGTGGCCAAAAGCCGCACGAGCTCCACCGGCACCCCGGCCACATCCCCGGCCTCAGGATTCTCTCCCACCGCCCGCACCCAGAGCCCCGCCCGAGTCCGGTTGAGGAACCAATGGATGAGGAAAGGCATGACGAGGGCTACGAAGACGATGGGGCTCAACCCTCCCACCGGGGTCTGGAGGGCGGGGAGGCGTGCCTCCCGAGGGATATCGTGGAAGCCGGGGGTCCCCAGGGCCTGGAGCCCGAAGGCCACGAACCCCAGGGCGAAGAGGTTTATCCCAACCCCGGTGATGAGCTGGTTCCCCTTCCAGTAGGCGTTTATCAGGCCGAAGAAGAGTCCCACCACGGTCCCGGTACCGATCCCCACCAAAAGCCCCAACCACCATCCCCCAGCCTCGGCCCCCAGCGCCCCGGTGAAGGCGGAAAGCAAGAGGATCCCCTCGAGGCCGATGTTGAAGAGCCCGGCCGTCTCCCCCACCACCTCCCCAGCGGCGGTGAGGGTGATGGGCACCATGGCGTGTAGCGAAAGGAAAAGGATGCTCCAGAAGTAGTCGAGTGTCATCCCTCCTCCCTTTTCACCTCGAGCTTCCTCCGGCGGAAGATACGAAAAATACGCAGTAGCTCCGGAAGGGCCAAGGCCAGGACAATCACCCCTTGCACCACCCGTACCATCTCCAGGGGGATCCCAGCGAAAAGTTGCATCACCCGCGCCCCGGACTGGAGCCCCCCGTAGAAGATGGCGGCGAAGATGATCCCCAAGGGATGGTTCCTCCCGATCATCGCCACCCCGATCCCGTCGAACCCCAGGTTCGAGATCTGGGGGAGGCCGGAGTAGACGGCGTAGGTGGGGGGCCTCCCCAGGGACTGGGTGGCCCCGGCGAGCCCTGCGGTGATTCCCCCCAGCAGGAAAACGAGGATTATCACCTTGCCGCTTTTCACCCCGCCGTACCGGGCGGCGAAGGGGTTCTCCCCGGCAGCCCGCATCTCGTAGCCTGTCACCGTGTGCCAGAGCAGGAAGTAGATTACGGCCGCCGCGGCCACCGCCAGGAACAGCGCGTAGGAGAGGTCCGTCCCCCGGACCAGGGTGGGGAAGCGGGAGGTGGGGAGGGCGGTGATGGTCTTCTCGGCGCGATAGGGGTCCACGAGCACGTTGGCCACAAGCCAAAATGCCAGATACCGCGAGATCCAGTTGAACATGATGGTGGAGATCACCTCGGATACCCCTCGGGTGGCCCGGAGTACTGCCGGGATCAGTGACCAGAGGATCCCCGCCACAGCGGCGAAAACCAGGGCCACAAGGAGATGAAGCCCAGCTGGGAGCTTGAAGGCGCTCGCCGCCACCGCTGCCAGGGCCCCGAGGTACATCTGCCCCTCGGCCCCGATATTGAAGAGCCCGGCCCGGGCTGCCATGGCGAAGGTGAGGGCCGTGAGGATGAGCGGGGTAGCGTTGGCCAGGGCCCCAGAGAACCCATAGAGGTCGGTGAAGCTAGCCTTGAAGAGGGAGATGTAGGCTGAGATAGGGGAGTACCCCCAGGCCTTGAGGATGATTCCCGCCACGGCGAACCCCACCACCGCGGCGAGGAGCGACTCGGCCACGGAACGTAGCGATGCGTAGAGGCGCCTCATGCCTTCAGTCCCCCCATGTAAAGGCCCGCCTTCTCCCGGTCTACCTCTGAAGGTGTGGTCACCCCGGTGAAAGTCCCCTCGTACATGAAGGCCACCCGATCCGAAAGCGCGAGGACTTCATCCAAGTCGGCGGAGACAAGAAGGATCGCCTTGTCNTTATCCCGCATCTCAAGGAGGATATCCCGGATGTACTCGGCGGCCCCGATGTCGAGGCCCCGAGTGGGTTGGGCTGCCACCACCACCTCGGGTTCCTTGGAAAGCTCCCTCCCCACGATGAGCTTCTGTTGGTTTCCCCCGGAGAGGGACTTCGCCGGGGCCTCGAGGCCAGGGGCCTGGATGGAGAAGCGACGGATGAGCTCCCGGGCGTGGGAGAAGACCCTGCCCCAGCGGAGGACCGAGAGCGGCCCCAGGAAATCCGGGGAGCGCTGCCTCCCCAGGATGGAGTTTTCCGCCACGGTGAAGGAGAGGATCAGCCCGTACTTCCAACGGTCCTCGGGGATGTGGGCGAGGCCGAGCCGATAGAGCTCGAGGGGCGGGAGTCCGAGGACCTCCTTCCCTTTGAGGAGCACCCTCCCGGTTCCCTCCCGCAAGCCACAGATCGCCTCCACCAACTCGGTCTGGCCGTTCCCCTCCACCCCGGCTATCCCGAAGATCTCGCCGGGATAGATCTCGAAGGAAACCCCCTTCACCGCCTCGCCTCCCCCGTCGGCCCTGACGCGGAGGTCCTCCACTACTAGGACAGGCTCCCCTCGGGCCCCAGCCTTTTCCCGGTGGGCTTCCTCCCCGAGCTCGGTGCGGAGCTCCACCGGCCGGCGCCCCCGAATCCGGACTTCCTCCCCCACCATCATCCGGGCAAGCTCCTCGGCCGAGGTCTCCCTGGTCTCCACCTCCCCCACCACCTCCCCGTGGCGGAGCACGGTGATCCGGTCCGTTATCTCCAGGACCTCGCGGAGCTTGTGGGTGATGAAGACGATCCCCACCCCTTCCCCCTTAAGGCGGCGCAGGAACCCGAAGAGCTCGTCGGTTTCCACCGGGGTGAGGACCGAGGTGGGTTCGTCCAGGATGAGGATCTTGACCTTCCGGGAAAGGACCTTCAGGATCTCCACCCGTTGACGTTCCCCCACGGCCAGGTTCTCGACGGGGATGTCCAAGGGGACCTTGAGACCGGTGCGCTCCATGAGCTCGGTGACGGAACGCCTCAAGGAAGGTCCCAAGGGGAGTCCCGTCCCCAAGGCGATGTTCTCCAGGGCAGTAAAGGTGTCCACCAGGGCAAAGTGCTGGTGGACCATACCGATCCCCCGCTCCAGGGCGTCGCGGGGTGAGCGGAGCCTGACGAGCTCCCCTCCCACGAGGATCTTCCCGGAGGTGGGATGGAGGAGGCCGGAGATGATTTTGGTGAGGGTGGTCTTCCCGGCGCCGTTCTCCCCCAGAAGGCCCTGGATCTCCCCAGGACGGACCTCGAAATCGACACCCTTCAGGGCCACCGTCCCGTCGGTATAAACCTTGACGATCCCCTCGGCACGAAGAAGTGGCTCCGTCATCGCGGGATATTAAACGAAAAAGGGGAGGGGCGTAACCCCTCCCCCACGAACCCTCGTCGGGAATCAGCCCCTCTTCAGAGGGTACATCTCCCGGACTTTGAGCATCTCGTCCCGGGTCTCGGGCTTGGGGACCACGATCTCGCCGGAGAGGATCTCCTGTTCGAGCTCATCCACGGCTTCCCAGATCCACTGCGGGACGGAGGCGCGCATGGCCTTCCAGTTCTCAATAATCCTGGGTTTGTCCTCCTCGGTGATGGCGCCGGCGGCGATACCGAACTCGATGAAGTCGAGGAGGTCCTGGTAGCGGGAGATAGCGACGCCCTTGTTAGCGAGGCCCATGCTGAGGATACCTCCCTTGAAGGTGCCCTCGTGGACCATCTTGATGGCAGTGTAGCAGCCCACGTCCACACGTTTCATCATGGAGGCGATGACCTTGTTGCCGTCGCCCATCCAATCCTGGTTGGCGTCCACGCCGATCATGAAGGGCGGGCCCATCTCCTTACCAATCTCCTCGAGCTTTTCGGTGACGGCCTCCAGAATCCCGATCCCCAAGGGGCCGGCCACGTTGTAGACCGCCACGGCACCCTGCTCCAGCTGTGCCTCGGCCGCAGCCTTCCCCTTGGCGATATCGGAGAAGGTGCCAGTGTAGACCCAAAGGAGTCCCACGTCCGGGGTCTCACCGGTGACCTCGGCGTACTTCTTCAGGCCCCAATCAATGCCGAAGCGGTACCCGCCCTCGAAGTGGTAGAGCACCGGGATCTCGATCCCGAGGACCACACCGACGTAGGGGTAGCCAAAGTAGCCAGCCAGCATCCCAGCCAGAGCTCCAACCAGGGCCGAACCCTCCTGCTCTTCGAAGATGATGGAGAGGACGTTAGGTTGGTTCACTACCGCATCGATGATAGCGAACTTCTGGTTCGGGAACTCCGGGGCCACTTGGTTCAGGGCGTCGGCCAAGAGGAACCCCACGCAGATGATGAGGTCGAAAGCCCCGCTGCGGGCGGCATTGCGGATGTTGGGAAGGTAGTCGGCGGCGGTGGCGGACTGGATCTCCACCATCTCCCAGCCGAAGTCACGTATGGCCTCCTCGGTGCCCTTGAAACCCATATCGTTGAAAGAGAGGTCCCCCCGGCCGCCCACATCCAGGATAAGGGCTACCCGGCCCGCGAAAGCCGGGACCAAGAACAACGAAACCGCGAGTGCAGCTAGAAAAACCTTCCGCATAGACACTCCCTCCTTGGGTTTTGTCTCAAAAAAAATATTAACGGGCTGAGCTGTGGAGTAACAAGGGCGCGAAGTGCCTCGCTGAAAATGTTACCGAAGGGAGGGAAGGTACCTCATAATGCGGTTACTCTCAGGAGGCACGAGGTGACACGAGAGAGCATCGCGGAGTTGATCCGGGCGTGG
>MTNI01000198.1 GCA_002011415.1 Candidatus Acetothermia bacterium JdFR-47 | reverse complement strand
TCGCCCATATTGCGCGCCCATCCAGCGGGGGCGGCTTTTTGGCTCCCCAAGGCTGGGTTTCGGAGGCAACGGAGTGCGAGGAAGGACCGATGAGACTGTACCCCAGTCTACTTGGCTGAGGAGCCTTTGTTCCTTACAATGATTCGATTTCGTTTTAAAAAGGGGTGTTTCCGCTGGTTGTGCTGAGAGGCCTGTGGGTGGTGGTGTTGGTAGGGCTGGTCGTTTTGGGCGGGGTGGGGCAGAAGGTCCCTCCCACCCAACAGCCGATACCTCAGCTCCCTCAACTTCAACTTCTCACCCTGTACTTCTGTGATGCAAAGGATTATCCAGGGACTATCTATCGCACAGTTGGTGGCACCCCGGGCGTCCAGATATACACCCGGCCGAGCGGACACCTCTACACCTTCTGTTTCCACCCCGGTGCGGACAAGATCTACCTCGTCAACGCCAACGACAACAAGATCTACCAGGCCGTGCGCCTGGCGAGCGGCCGTTGGGCCGAGGACGTGATCTACACGCACAGCACGTGTATCCGTGACATTGCGTTCGTTCACGGCGAGCCCGGACGGCACCCTGAGGACCCGGCGCGGGAGTGGCACCTCTACTTCAGTGAGGCCTCCGGCGCCCGGGAGAACGGCAAGATCTACCGCATCGAGGACGACGGAAGCATCTCCCTCTTTTACGAGGTCAGACTGGAAGACGTCGGCGGGGCCTGGACGGGCAATTTCGCCTTCGCTCCGGGCGGGACTTTGTACCTCAGCTCCGGCAACCGGGTCCCAGCCAGGCTGTACCGGGTGACTTCCGCCGGGGTGGAGAGGGTGTACACGTCTTGGGACGCCCCGATCATGGGGTTCGTGTTTGCCAGCGACACGATCCTTTACTACGCGAGCAAGGGGAGCGAGATCTACCAGTTGAACATTGCCACGGGGCGCGGGAACCTGTGTACTCGGCCTCCCAGCACCGCTGGCTTTGGGACGTAGCGCTCCCTCCCGAAGGGTGGACCCCTTAAGCCTGGTGGGCTTTGGGAGGTGCGGAAGGCTGAAAAGCCAAGCGCTTGAAAGGAGGGCCCGATGGCACGGAGGGGCATCGTCTTCTGGCTGGTTGGCATTGTTTGGGTAGCGGCCTTTGGGGGTGGCGTGCAGGCGGCGGAGTTTCACGTGACCACGGCGGCGGAGCTGCAAGACGCCCTAAACGCGGCGGCCACAAACGGGGAGGACGACACGATCTACCTGGCGGCGGGCACCTACCAGGGGAACTTCGTATACCGGCCCCGGGATGGTAGGACCCTCACGGTGAGGGGCGAGGAGGGGACCACCGCCCAGGACGTGGTCCTCGACGGCGCGGGAGCGGGAAGCGTGCTAGAGCTGGGCGGGCTGGGGGGATCTCCCCAGGGAGGCAGCGTGATCCTGGAGGGGCTCACCCTGCAGAACGGAAACGTCCCCCGCGGCCCAGGGGGTGGGATCAAGGTTGAGCTGTTGGGTAAGAGTTTAAAGCTCGTTTTGAGGGACGTGATCGTGCAGCACAACCTGGCCGGGTACAGAGGCGGCGGGATTTCGCTGCGGACCTATAAGGACGCCTCGCTCAGCGTCGAGATCTGGAACTCCATCATCCGCTACAACCGGTCCCCGGGTTACGAGGACGGCCGCCAAGGCCGCGGCGGCGGGATTCATGCCCATTGTAAAGACGGGAACAGCGCCATCGACCTCCTCATCGTGAACTCCCTCATCCACGGGAACCAGGCCAACTGGACGGGCGGGGGGATCGGTATCGGGGCCTCCGAGGTGGGGGACGGCAACACCGTGCGGGCGGTGCTCATCAACACCACGATCACCGGCAACGTCTCCGACGTGAACGACCGGGGCTCTTTCCCGGGCGGTGGGATACGCGTGTATGGGTACAGGGGAAACGGCGCCCGGGCCACGCTCGAGCTCTACAACTGCATCGTTTGGGGAAACACTTCGGTTGGCGGCGAGAAGGGGCAGGACCTCTATATAGGGGAGCGTGATCCCGGGGACGCGGAGGTCCGTGCCTACCACTGCGACCTGGGCGATGTGTTCGTGGACAGCAGCCGGGGTTCCCCCGTATACGAGGCGGTCCAGGCGATCAGCGTTGACCCCCTGTTCGTGGATCCCGCGGGCGGGGACTTCCGCCTCGGCGAGGATTCCCCCTGCATCAACGCCGGCACCATCGAGGTCCCGGAGCCGCCGGGCCTTCCTGGGCTCGACCTGGCGGGCAGCCCCCGCATCTGCGGCCTCGCCCCCGACTTCGGTGCCTACGAGTGGTGTCCAGGGGGATGAGCTCTCGAGCCGAAGGACCGGTGTGTGTAGAGGATCGCGAGGGCGTACAGGATCGCGGTGAGGGAGAACAAAGGGGTGAACCCCCACCTGACCTGCACGAAGCCCGAGGCGAATGAGCCCAGGGCCCAGCCCCCGTTCCACGAAAGGAGCAACACCCCACTCAGTCCACCCCGGAGCCTGGGAGGGACGAGCTCCATGGAAAATAGGGAGAACACGGGGGCGGCGAGGTTCATAAGGGGGGTGCGGACGAGGTACCCGGCCACCGACCAGCCGAGGCCAGGGCCGAACCCCCAGAGGAGCAGGAAGGGAAGGGAGACTGCCTGTGACCATACCATGGTCCTCACCTTGCCAAAACGCTCCGCCAAGGGTGGGGCGGAAAAGTTTCCCAAACCCATGAGCAGGGAGTTGGCCGCGAAGATCGAGCCTAAGACTGGGTCGGGCACGCCGAAGCGTAGCTTGAAAAAGATGTTGACGAACGGCATGAGGAGCCCGGCCCCAAGGCCGATCAGCCCTGTAATGAGAAGCAGTCGAAAAAGCACCTCCCGATGGGCGAGCACCTCNCGGAGCCTCGGTGGCGGCCGGCCCTGGCCGGCCCGAATGTGCAGGATGGGGATCGCGGCGAGTATCAGGAGCCCGAAGGCGAAGAGGAGCACCCCCTGGTAGGCCTCTGGCCCCTCAGGTGCGATTCCAAACAGGACAGAGTAAACCCTCGGCAAAAAGCCCCCCACCACCGAGCCCAGGACTCCGGCCACCACGCCCAGTCCGGCCTGGACGCCAAAGAGGTGTGCCCGCTCCCTTTCCTCTGAGGCCTCGGTGAGGAAGGGTGCCCCCGAAATCCAAGATAGCGTCCCTCCTATTCCCGCGAGGAGGCTCGCCCCCGCCATCCAGGGGCGCAGGGGCAAAAAACACCAGCCTAAGATGGCCAGGCCCTGAAGTCCGGCTCCGAGGAGCATCGCCCGCCGGTAGCCGATCCGCTCCACCAGAAACCCAGCTGGTAGGGCCAGGACCATGGTAACGAGCGCCGGGATGGATGCCAGGATCCCCATGAAGTCTTGACCGAAGCCCAAGGAACGGAGGTACAAGTTAAAAAAGAGGTACTGCAGGCTGAATAGGAACCCAAACAGTACTGAGCTAATTAGGTACAAACGTGCATCACGGCCGAAGGTGCGAACGCGGGCGAGGTAGGCTCTCATTCAGTCCTCGAGCACCTCGGCCTCGAGGAAGTCGGCCACGATCTCCGGATCCCGGGGCAGCACCGGTACCCCGTCCGGGAGGTGGGAGGAGCGGTTGCTCACCACAGCCAGCACCGGGATCTTGCCGGCCAGGGGCTCCCCGCCCCGGTAGATCTCGATCTTGGGGTAACGGGAGCCCTTGAACCCCTCCAGGAGCACCAGGTCCAGGTCGGAGAAGTATTGTTCTATGTACTCCTCCACCGGCACTTTTACGTGGTCCCAGAACAGGGCCGCGTGGGCGTCCGAGTAGAGCAGCACCCGGGCCGCCCCCGCCTTGCGGTGGAAGTAGGTGTCCGTCCCTGGGATGTCCGGCTCCACGTCCGGGGCCACGTGCTTGGCTGTGCCCACGCGGATCCCTCGGGCGGTGAGCACCGGGACCAGGGCCCGCAGGAACGCGGTCTTCCCCGAACCCTTGTGGCCGATGAACGCCACCACTTTCATGTCCGTGATCCGCTCTCAGCCGGCCATGACCTGCGGGCTGATTTTAAAGATTTCCCCATTCTCTCAGCCGCCTTCCCGGGGGAGACGGCCGGCGAGCTCCTCCAAACCGAGCTCCCGTAGCTTCTCGTCCGTGGGGCCGTAGTCGTCCCAGCCCCTGAGGCGATAGTACTCGTCGATCTCCTCCCGGAACTGGGCTGGGTCTATGGGGCGCCCCGCCGAGGCCCCCCGGGGCAGGGGCTCATGGAACCGCCTCGGGAGGGCATCGTGGGCCTTCCGGTAGCCCACCAGGCCGGAGTAAAGCCTGAGGAGCGCCAAGTTCCGTTCTCCGATCACAAGCGTGTCCTGGGGCGAGAACCCCTGACCGGTGGCGTGCTCGAGGAGCTTTCGGATCTGGGGGTAGTTGTAGTGGGGGCCGGTCATGCTGGTGGTGAACACGCACATGACCAGGGAGTTCGTGAACGAGCGCAGGTTCTCGTACAGGGCAACGAGCCCCGCCTTGCCCCGGAGCTGGAACCTGTCCACGCCCTCGGTGACGCCGAGTTCCGGAGTGGGGGCGTCGCCCTCCAGCATGGTGTCGTGCATTCCCTCGAGGTGCGTGGCCCCTCGAGGGCTCACGGCGTAGGAGAGCCCTAGGCCCACCTTACCCCGGGGTTCGTGCATGGGGATCTCCACCCCCTTGATGGACATGGCGAAGTCGATCCCCAGGGAGCGCGCCCAGGCCTCGAGGCCCATCTCCGCGATCTTTTCCCCCAGCCCCTCTTTCCTCGTCAGGCGCTCCACCCAGGTTAGGATGGTCACGGGATCACCCCAGAGGACGCGCTCAGTGATGAGGCCCTTTTCCGAGGCCTCCATCAGGGTTGCAATGGCCACCCCGGCGGAGATGGTGTCAAGGCCGTAGGCGTTGCAGAGCTGGTTGGCAAGGGCGATGGCGGAAAGGTCCGAGCACCGGCATAGGGAGCCGAACGCGGCCAGGGTCTCGTACTCTGGGCCGCCGTACTCCGGGACTACTGGGCTCCCGGCGAACTCGGCCTTGACCACGCGTTTGCAGCGGATGGGGCAGCCGGCGCAGGTATCGCGGTCCGTGAGGATGGTGTCCGCCATCCGCTCCCCGCCGATCTCCTCAGCCTCCTCGAACAC
>MTNI01000165.1 GCA_002011415.1 Candidatus Acetothermia bacterium JdFR-47 | reverse complement strand
CTTCCGGGGAATGTTGACAACTGGTCTCTTAGCGTTGAGCGCAAAATATGGGGACTCCGTGATATCCCCAAATTCAGGTCTATCTGGAGGAGGCTGAAAAGCGGTGACAGCCTCTATTTTTACGTAACCCGTCCAGTTAGTGGCGTTATAGGAGTCGGCTGTGTGGGAGCTAAGTTCATGGGCACGGAGCCCCTCTGGCCTGACGAAATTGAGAAAGGCAAGGTTATATATCCGCTTCGGTTCGAGTTTGAAATCGAGCAGCTATTAGAGCCCGCTAAATGGTCTGAACAGGCTGTGGCAGTGCAAGATCTTAGTATTAGCGTTATGTCAATAGGACAAATACCTTTTGAAAAAGTGGATGCTCTTGCGAAAAGAATCCAAGAGGCGTGGCCTCCACCAGTCTCAGCATCTCGGAGTCTACATCAGGAGGTTAAGGACCTGTTGAGGGAGATCGGCCAAATGAAAGGCTTTATTACCGAAGAGGAATATTCCATAAACAACGAGCGTATTGATGTCATTTGGAAGAAGGTGAAGCAGGGAGTTCCCACGTATGCATTCGAGGTCCAGGTTGGCGGCGAGATTTATCGCGCTTTGGGAAAGCTCAAGCATGCATTTGACAATTGGAATGCACGTATCTACTTAGTGCTCGCCGAGAAATGGCAACGAAAAGTGGAAGAGCTGCTCGGGGGGACATTTCACGAGATTAAGGACCAAATTACTTTGATTCCTCTAGAGCAGGTGAAAGAGCTTCGGGAGGTGCTGGGGAAACTTCGAGAGGTAGAAGCTAAACTCGGTCTCTGAGCAAGGAGGTCAGTACTTCGCCTCCGCGCCTGTCTACATAAGCTTGTTTTTCAGCCACTGAAATGAAACCCATGTTTGCCTTCTAGAGCTAAGGCTTTACTCGCACCGTCGCGGTTAAGCTGCCGGGGACTTTCCCTTCGGAGCAGGCGGAGACGGTGATCGTGGCTTCCTCCCCGGCTACGGCATCGGCCGGGGGAATCACCGCAAGGAGCAGGTCCCAGGTGTTGGCGGGGCCGTCTGGGTCGATCGTCACTTGCTCCTCGCTGAGCGAGGCGTACCAACCCTCTGGCACTCCTTCCAGGTGGAGCGTGAACGTGCGCAGCTCCCAATCCGGGTTCCGCAGGGTGACGACCCACGCCACCGCGCTCCCTGGAGGAACCTCCGCCGCGAGCTCGGTCCTCTCCTCGGGCCGCTGGGTGATGGTGAACTGGGCGGTGTGCGTCTCAGAAAAATTGCCCCTTGAGACGCCCTTGCCCTCCCCTCGATACACGGAGATGTGCTGGGGCAGAAGGAACGTGATCGGCACCTCGCGCCCGGCCGGCATCCAGTTCGAACTTTCAAAATCCATCCAACCCAGGTCGGGGAAGTACACGGAGATCCAGGCATGGCCGGCGCTTGACTTCTCCCGGTCGGCCACGAATCCGTGGACGGGTCGTGCCGGGATGCCGGCCGCCCGAAGCAGGGCCATGGCGAGGTTTGCGAAGTTCACGCAGTTTCCNTTCAGCTTTTCNAGGGTGAACAGGGCNTCGCACCTGAGCACGGGNTCGCAGAGCTCCCGGGCGCACGCATAGCGCACGTTGGCCCTGACCCAGTTCAGGATGCGCACCACGGCCTCGAGCTCCGTTCTGCACCCGGCTGTGAGGAAAGCGGCGCGTTTTCCGATCTCGGGGCGGTTGGACTGTACGAACGACGTCGGCCACAGCCACTGGCTCACGTCCCAGGGGAGATCCCGTTTTACCACCGGGTAAGGGCTCGAGCTGAATATGGGCCCGTACTGCGTTTCCGTGACGACCTGCAAGTGCCGGGTGGCCGTGACCTCGCCCCCAGGACGTACCCAGCGCAGGGTGCGCCAGACGTTTCCCCAACGATCGGTTTCATCCCACGTACGGTTGGGAGCAGGGTCGCCCTCTACCTCCAGGGCCACTATGGTCTCGCGATGCCCGGGCTGCTCCCATCCTTGGGGGATGGGCAAGGTTATCTCCAGGGTGGAACCTCTATCCAAGGTGGCAGTTACGGTGTAGGCGTACTCCGTCTCCTGGCGAAGCGTTCCCTCGAGGGCGAAAAGCGCTGGCTTCTGGGCCCCGGCGGCCTGGAGGGCCAAAAGAAGGAGGGCNAGGCCCAAGGCTTTGACTTTTGTCTTTTCCACATCCTCACCCCCAGGTTAAGAAACCATAGCCAGCTTCTGCCTTACCGACAAGCGGCCTTGCCAAGCGTCTGGGCTTGGGCAGAATGGTGGTCGATGGAAACTGCTGTTCAGATTGGATTTCCCGAAGGAGAGCAGGAGCGGGTCGCCGGGATCCTGTACGACGCGCTCGAAGGCGTCTACCGGCCCGTGTTCGGGCCGCGGGAGCGGGCCGTGCGGGCCATCGCCAGGTACCTCCGGCAGGACCGCATTATCACCGCCCTCTTAGACGGCCGCGTGGTGGGGGTATGTGGGNTGAGCTACGACAAAAAGCGCTTCCTCGACCTGGGCCTGTGGGACGTGTTCCGGGATTTTGCCCTGTCGGCGTTCCGGGTGATATTCGTGGGCGCCATCTTCGATGAACGGCCCCGGCCGGGCGAGGCCGTCCTGGAGTCCTTGGCCGTGGTTCCGGAGTTCCGCGGCCAGGGGATCGGGGGCCTGCTCTTGGAGCACGCCATCGGGCACGTCCGAAAGCAGGGCCTCGGGCGCATGCGCCTGTACGTGGCTTCCGGGAACGAGCGGGCACTGCGCTTCTACGNGCGCCGTGGGTTCCAGGCCGTGCGGTTTCAGCCCCTGCCCTTCCCTTGGAACGGGATCGTGGGCCTGGTCGGGGCTTACGAACTCGTCAAGGACCTGGCCGCAACCTCGAGCTGAGACTAGCCCAGAAGCTCGTCGATCTCNTCTTTCCCTTCCTNGAGCTCCTTCACCTGCTCGGCGTCGAGGCGCGAAAGCAGGGCCAAGAACTCGCCCACGTGGGTCTTCTCCTCCCGGGCGATGTCGAGGAGCACCTTCTTTATGCCCTCGTCGGTGGTCACCGCAGCGAGCTGTTCGTAGAGGTTGATCGCATCCAGCTCGGCGATGATGCCCACCCGCAGGATCTCTCGGTTCAGGTCCTCCGCGGCGAGGCGCGCGTTGTCAATAGGAATCTTGGAAAGCATGTTCCCCCTCCGTCGGTTCTGTTAGGTTCACTAGTCTCGGCGCAAAGTCGGCGTGCCGCAAGCTTTGATGTTCAGCGTTCGCGCAGCATGAGCACGGCCTTGCCGTTGTTGGAGCAGGAGAACACGACCAGGCTCCTTTCCGTCCCCTCGGCGGCCGTGGCGTAAAGATAGTGGATGTCGAGGTTTTGGCGGGCCAGGGCCTCGGCGATCTTGCGCAGGAAACCGGGCCTGTTAGGAAGCTCGATGGTCACCACCTCCAGCTCCTCCACCGGGAACTCCGCGTCGCGCAGCGCATCACGGGCGTAGAGCTGGGCGTCGGTGATGAGGTGCACCGCGGCTTCCTCGCCCTGGGCCTCCACGTGCACGGCGAGGATGTTGATCCCCATGTCCGAGAGGAGCCGGGCGATGTCGCCGACGAGCCCCACACGGTTTTCCGTGCGGATCACCAGCTCCCTCACACAACGAGCGGATGGCATCTTTACCACCGAGGCGCAGTATAAACCCGGAGAACCTGCCCCGACTACACCTGGTAGGTTTTGGCAACGGTTTGGGTGGTGCTAGAGAGAGCGTTGGGCGAGCCAGCGGGCGAAAACCGGGTCTGTAGGCTGCCACGCCCCTCGCCCGGTTCGTTCCACCAGCCCCTCCTCTTCCAGGTACTGGAGGTACCGGCTCACCGCGTTGGGGGACTCCTCGATCTCCCGCGCGATCACGCTGGGGGCCGAGTGGCCACGCGCCAGGGCCCAGGCGATCTTCCTTTCTTTCGGGGAAAGGCGCTGCCATTCTTCCTGAAACAGCACTCCCCCCTCTTCCTTCAGGAACTCCTCGGCGGCCTCGCGTACCTCGGCCTCGGTGATCGTTTGGCCCACTTTCCGGGCGAGCTCTCGTCCGAGGAACTGCACGTAGAACGGGATCCCCTGGGTGAACTCCCACAGGGCCGAAAAGGCCTCCTCGGTGATGGGGCAGTTCAGGTTCCGCTGGAGGAGCTCCCGCACGGCCTCCGCGGGGAGGGGCCCCACCTCCCGCACCACGAACTGACGCCAGAAGGCCGAGGCCGGCGACAGGGCCACTGCCTCCATGGTGCTCCTCACCGAGCCGGAGATGGAGAGGACGAGGCCCTCCATGCGTTCGTACTTGGTCCTGAGCTTCCTCACGATCCCTTCCCCCAGGGCCTTGCCGCCCTCGCGGAGCTCCAAGATGGTGGGGAATTCGTCCAGAAATAGCGCGCAGCGCACGCCTGCCTCCCGGGCGAGCCCCTCCGGGAGCCCCAGGGCGCGGGAGATGAGTTCCCCCGGGTCGCTCTTTTCCTGGCCCCGGGCGAGCACCAAGAGCACCTCGAGCTCCTCCCT
This sequence comes from Candidatus Acetothermia bacterium JdFR-47, assembly GCA_002011415.1. Lineage (GTDB taxonomy): Bacteria > Bipolaricaulota > Bipolaricaulia > Bipolaricaulales > Bipolaricaulaceae > JdFR-47. The sequence continues at coordinate 628 of MTNI01000165.1, read as the reverse complement.
CAGCTTCAGGGAAATGCGGACTTCACGTAGGATGTCTCGCAGGAGCCCGAGCGGAGCCGAGAGCAGGTTCCGCGCCCGCACCTTGAGCGGGAGCGCGCCCTGCTCCTGGAACGCCTCCAGGGCATCGCGGATGAGCTGGCGGGCGAACTCCTGGGGCGTCCCCTCCACGAGCTCCCACAGCGACGAGTAAACCGAGACGACGCGCGGGTTTCGTTGAAGCCGGCGGACGACCTCCAGGAACACGGAGGTCTTGCCCATCCGCCTGCGTCCCACCAGTGCGAATCCCACCCGCTCCGTGGGCGAGGCCAGGGTTTCCACCATCTCCTGGATGAGCTCCTCGCGGTCCAGGAAGTCCTCCCCGCATACCGGCCTGAGCGTGAACATGATCACGACAAGCTTATCGACAAAAAATTTTTTGTCAACAGATTTGTTGTGACAGTTCTAAGGGGCTGTCTTGCGGAGGGCACGAAGTCTGTCTAAAGGCCGAGTGGGGTGCCGAGAAGCTTCATCCGAGCCCGGTGGAGCGGGGGATAGCCTCGGGCCCGGAGCTCAGGCGGGGGAAGCGAGGCCTCATCGGGTTTGTCGGTGAGGCCAAAGATGAGCACCCCCTTCCCCTTGAGGTAGCGGC
>MTNI01000131.1 GCA_002011415.1 Candidatus Acetothermia bacterium JdFR-47 | reverse complement strand
CCGAAGCCGGGCCTGCCGGCGGCCCGGGTGCGGTCGTGCATGATGCAGGCCATACGCACCAAGTTCTCCCCGGCGGGGCCGATCACGGCCACGCGCGCCCCGGGATGACGCTTTTGCAAAACCTCCTCCGTCTCGCCCGTGGTCTTGCCCCACAGGTCCTCCGCCTCCCGTAGTTCGGCCTTTCCTTCGTAAAGGAGGAGGTACACTGGGGTTTCGGCCCGGCCCCGGACGATGATCCCGTCGAAGCCGCTTCGCCCTAGCTCGTGGCCGAAGAAGCCGCCGGCGTAGGAGTCGGAAATGGAGTTCGTCTTGGGGGATTTTCCGGCCACCACGTGGCGGCCCGCCCCGGCCAGGCCGGTTCCCTGGAAGGGCCCGGTGGCGAAGATGAGGGCGTTCTCAGGCCCCAGGGGATCGGCCTCCGGGGGGACGAGCTCAAGGAGGAGCCTTGCCGCGATCCCCCGGCCCCCGAGGTGAAGCTCGTACCACCGGGGCGGGATCTCCCGCTCCCTCACCTCGCCGCTTGTGAGGTCCACCTCCAGGTACCGACCGTAGACTCCCTGCACCAGTTCCTCCTTTCCGCGGTCATTCTAGCCGGGCTTGAGGAAAAGAAAAAGCGATGGTGTCCCTTTTTCGGGCTAGGGACCCAAGTACTCCCCGCCCGCGTACACCCGCACCTCGGAGACGGTGGGAAACTCGAGCAGGGTGCGCTCGATTTGGCGCAGGGCCAACGCCCTAAGCTCGGGAGCGAGCTTGCGGATCTCCCCGTTGAGCTGCACCTCGGCTGCACCGGCGGCGATGGAGAGATCGAGGAGTTCCGTGCCCGGAGGCAGGGCCGACCAGAAGCCCCGGGTTTTCTCTCGCCAGGTGGGTCCAGAGAGGAGCTGTCCCAGGGCGGAGGTGGCCACCGCCGAGGTCTTGGGCACGCGCCGGATCAAGGGGAACGGAGTGCCCTTCTCGTCAAGGAAATACACCTTGAGCCAGATGTAGGGGACTTGGGTGAACCGCACCGGGATCGAGGCGAGAACTACGTGGTCAAGTCCGGGGACGGGGAGGAACGCCTCCAGGCGTCCCTGGTNGCTCGCGGGGAGGTCGTAATAAAGCGCGATTTCCGCCCTGCCCCGCTTGGCCTGCGCCGCGTCCTCCGAGAGCACCCGCCCGTAGGAGTCAAGGAGCCTCACGCCCACTTGGGCCTGGTCGGGAAGCCCCTGGAGGACGACGCGGGCCGGGAGGCCCACCTCGGAGCCCGGGGCCGGGGAGATGAACGCGGGCTGGGGCAGTGGCCCCTGGGAGACGAGAACGGCCGCCCCCACGATGGCGAGACTCAAGATGAGGAGCCAGACCCAAAGCTCGTCCATCACGGTTCCTCCTCCGCCGACAGCCGCGCTAGCCGGTCCGAGAGCATCCGGAGGGCGCGGTCAACGTCCTCGTATTTCCCGGTCGCGTTCCGGAGGTGGGTCCCCAGGGTGCGGAAGTCCTTCTCCACCCCGGAGAGCTGCCCCTGGAGCTCGTGCAGCTCCCCTAGGACGCGCTTCACGTTTCGCGCCAGGGACAGGCCCCGCAGCCCCAGCGCCACCGACTGGAGGTAGGCGTAGAAGGTGTTGGGGGAGCAGGGGACCACCCGGCGGGACCAGGCGTAGTCCACGAACCCTTCGTCCGCGCCCTCGTCCGGGGTGATGAGCTCCAGGAACACCCCCTCGGCCGGGACGTACATGAGGGCGAAGTCGCTCGTCCCCTCTCCGGGGCGGATGTATTTTTCGGCGATGGCGTCCACGTGTTTCTTCGCGTCCCGCAGGAGAGCCCGCTTGTGCTTCTTCCTCTCCTCCGGGGTCTTGGCGGAAAGAAGCCGCTGGAAGCCCTCCAAGGGGAACTTGGCGTCCACCGGCACCACCATCCCCTCGAGGAAGATGGCCGCGTCCACTCGGTCCCCGCTTTTGAAAGCGTACTGAAGGGCAAAACGATCCTGGGGGAGTACCTGGGCAAGGAGCTCGGAGAGCAGCCATTCCCCGAGGCCCCCACGGGCCTTAGGCGCTTTGAGGATGTCCTGCAGGGTGGCGATGTCCTGGGCGAGCTCGGCGATGCGGCGGCTGGCCGCCTCTAGGGCCCCCAACTTCTCTTTAACGTCTGCCACCACCCCTTGGACCCCCTGGAGGCGCTGTCCCAGGGTCCCCTCCTGGCGCTGGAGGAGCTGAGCGGTGGAAGCGAGCTGTTTCCCCACCTGCTCCGAGAGCCCGGAGAGCTGGGTAGAGAGGAGCTGGGACAACCTCCCCACCTCCTCAGACAGGGCCCGGGTGGACTCCCTCACCGCGGAAAGCTCGGAAGTAGACCTGAGGCGCCGCAGGACGAGCAATAGGAGCACCGCCACGGCCAGGGCGAGGGCGGCCACAGCGGCCCACAGCGCGATCATGACACCTCCTGCAGGGCGAGGACCTTGCGCAGGTACTGGCCGGTGTAGGAGCGGGAGCTGGCGGCGATCTCCTCCGGTGGGCCCTCGGCGATTACGTACCCGCCTTCCTCCCCGCCCTCCGGCCCCAGGTCTATGATCCAATCCGCGGTCTTGATCACGTCGAGATTATGCTCGATTACCACCACCGTGTTCCCGGCGTCCACAAGCCGGTGGAGGACGGAGAGGAGCTTTCGCACGTCCTCGGGGTGGAGGCCGGTGGTGGGCTCATCCAGAACATACAGGGTGCGGCCGGTGGCCCGGCGGGAGAGCTCCCGGGCCAGCTTTACCCTTTGAGCCTCCCCGCCCGAGAGCTCGGTGGCCGGCTGCCCCAGCTTGATGTAGCCCAGGCCCACGTCGTACAGGGTCTGGAGCCGCTCCCGGATCGGGGGGATGGCGGAGAAAAACGCCAGCGCCTCCTCCACCGTCATGTCCAGGACCTCGGCGATGTTCTTGCCCTTGTAGCGCACCTGCAGGGTCTCTTTGTTATAGCGACTGCCCTTGCACACGTCGCAGGGCACGTAGATGTCGGGGAGGAAGTGCATCTCGATCTTCACCTTACCCTGGCCCTGGCAGGCCTCACAACGGCCGCCCCGCACGTTGAACGAGAACCGCCCTGGGCGGTAACCGCGCATCCGGGCCTCGGGGGTGGCGGCGAACACCTGGCGGATGGGGTCGAACACCTTGGTGTAGGTGGCGGGGTTGGAGCGGGGGGTGCGGCCGATGGGGGACTGGTCGATCTCGACAACCTTGTCTACAAGCTCCCAACCCTCGATGTCGTCGTGGGCCCCGGGCTTTCCTGCCGAGTACCCCAGGCGCCAGGCCAGGCCCCGGTACAGGATCTCCTCCACCAACGTGGATTTCCCCGACCCCGAGACACCAGTCACACACACGAACAGGCCCAGAGGGAAGCGCACGTCGATTCCCTTTAGGTTGTGTTCCCTTGCGCCCCGGACCACGATCCACCGGTCCTTGGGCCTNCGGCGGGTTCTGGGGACGGGGATCTTCCGCACCCCGGCCAGGTACTGGCCGGTCAGCGACCGGGGGTTTTGGGCCACCTCCTCGGGCGTGCCGGTGGCCACCACATAGCCGCCGTGCAGCCCTGCCCCCGGGCCCAGGTCCACGATGAAGTCCGCCTGACGCATGGTCTCCTCGTCGTGCTCCACCACGATCACCGTGTTNCCCAGGTCCCGGAGGCGCTTCAGGGTGGCAAGGAGCCGCTGGTTGTCCCGGGCGTGCAGGCCCACCGAGGGCTCGTCCAGGACGTAGAGCACCCCGGTGAGCTGGGAGCCGATCTGCGTGGCGAGGCGGATCCTCTGGGCCTCGCCCCCGGCCAGGGTGTTGGCCGGCCGGTCCAGGGTGAGGTAGTCCAGGCCCACGTCCATGAGGAAGGAGAGACGGGCCCGCACCTCCTTCAGGATCTGGTGGGCGATCATCTGCTCCCGCTCAGAAAGCTCCAGCTCCTCGAAGAACTGCAGCGCCTCCCGCACCGACATGCGGGTCACTTCCCAGATGTTCTTGCCGCCCACGGTAACCGCCAGGGCCTCGGGCCGGAGGCGTGCCCCTTTGCAGGCCGGGCAAGGAAGGGCGGACATGTACTGGGTTACCTCCTGGCGGGCCTCCTCCGAGGAGGCCTCTCGGTAGGTCCGCTCCAGGACCGGGATCAGCCCCTCATAGGGGCGGTGGTACACGCGGGTGCGGCCGTAGGTGGTGGTATAGGTGAACGCCACCGGCTCCCCACCGGTGCCGTAGAGGAGGATCTCCAGCTTTTCCTCTGGGAGCTTGCCCAGGGGCACGTGGGGGTCGATGTCGTAGGCCCGGCATACCCCGTCCAGCACCGCCCACAACCAACGCGACTTGGAGTTGGCCCAGGGGAGAAGCCCCCCGTCCCGCAGGGACTTGCGCTTGTCCATGACGAGGTCGGGGTCCACTACCATCCGCACCCCCAGGCCGTCGCACCGGGGGCAGGCCCCGTAAGGGGAGTTGAACGAGAACAGACGTGGCTCCAGCTCCTCGATGGAGACGCCGCATATGGGGCACGAGAAGTGCTCGGAGAAAAGGCGCTCTTCCTGGCCCATGATCTCCACGATCACCAGGCCCCCGCCATGCCGGAGGGCGGTCTCAACTGAGTCGGCGATGCGGGCCCGTTTCCCTGGGACCACTTTGATCCGGTCCACCACGATTTCGATGGTGTGCTTCTTGTTCTTATCTAGCTGGATGTCCTCGTATAGGGTGCGGAGGATTCCGTCCACCCGTACCCGTACGAACCCCTCTTTCTTGAGCTCCTCGAACACGTGTCGGTACTCGCCCTTNCGGCCCCGCACCACCGGCGCCAGGATCTGGACCTTGGTCCCCTCGGGGAGGGCGCACACCTGGTCGATGATCTGCTGGGCGGTCTGGCGCTCGATGGGCCGGCCGCATTTGGGGCAGTGAGGCTTTCCGATGCGGGCGTAGAGGAGTCGCAAGTAGTCGTAGATCTCCGTCACCGTGCCCACGGTGGAGCGGGGGTTGTGGGAACGCGCCTTCTGGTCGATGGAGATGGCTGGGGATAGCCCCTCGATGAAGTCGACGTCTGGCTTTTCCATAAGCCCCAAGAACTGGCGAGCGTAGGCGGAGAGCGACTCCACATAGCGGCGCTGACCCTCGGCGTAAATGGTGTCAAACGCCAAAGAGGACTTCCCCGACCC
>MTNI01000142.1 GCA_002011415.1 Candidatus Acetothermia bacterium JdFR-47 | reverse complement strand
AGGACGTCCGAGCTCACGATGGGGTCCTCGGTCACAGCCATGACCTCGCCCAGGGGGCCCTGAGCGGCCTTCTTGAAGGCCTCATTGACCTCCTCCACCGTGACCGGCCGCTTGAGCTTGGCGGTGAAATCGGAGACCGAACCACAGGGGACCGGAACCCGCATCGCGATCCCGTCCATCTTCCCTTTGAGATCGGTGAAGATGGTTGGGATGGAGCGGGCAGCCCCGGTGGAGGTGGGGATGATGTTCGCCGCCGCGGCCCGGGCCCGCGCCAGGTCCTTGTGGGGCGCGTCCACCAAGCGCTGGTCTGCGGTGTAGCCGTGAACGGTGGTGAGGAACCCGTGCTCGATGCCGAAGGCCTCGTGCAGCACCTTCACCACCGGCCCCAGGGAGTTGGTGGTGCAGGAGGCAGCGGACACGATGCGGTGCTGTGCGGGGTCGAAGTCCCCCTCGTTTATCCGCCACAGGATCTGGGGCACCTCGCCCTTCCTCTCCCCCTGGGGGGGAGCCGAAATGAGGACCCTCGCAGCCCCAGCCTTAAGGTGCGCCTCGGCCTTGTCCGGGTCCCGGAACACGCCGCTCGACTCGATCACNACGTCCACCCCGAGATCCTTCCAGGGCAGGGCGGCCGGATCCCGCTCGGCGAGGAAGGGGATCTCCCTTCCTTCCACCACCAGGGCCCCGTCCTTCCCCTCCACCGANAACGGCGCCCGTCCGTACACGGTGTCGTACTTGACCAGGTGTGCNGCNACCTTNGGGGAGAGAAAGGGGTCGTTTATGGCCACGAGCTCCAGGGGCCAACCCCGCTTCTCCAGGACCCGCAGGGTAACCCGTCCGATCCGCCCGAATCCGTTGATCGCTACCTTCGCCATCATCACTCCTTTCTACACATGTTAAGGAAGTATTCGTGCACACGTGTATCGCCTGTGAGCTCGGGGTGAAAGCTCGCTGCCAGGAGATGCCCCTGTCGCACCATGACCGGCTGTCCCTCCCAGGTGGAAAGGACATCCACCCCCTTGCCAACCCGGCGCACGAGCGGCGCCCGGATGAACACCGCCGGCACCTCCCCCAGGCCGTCCACCGAGAGCCTCGTCTCGAAGGAGTCCACCTGTCGCCCCGTCGCGTTCCTCTCCACCGCGATGTCGAGGACCCCGAAGAAGGTCTCCGGCCAGTTGGTGATCTCTTTAGCGAGAAGGATCATGCCAGCACAGGTCCCGAAGGCGGGCAAGCCCCCCGCAAGCTCCTCCCTCAGGGCCTCGGCGAGGCCGGTCGCCCGTATGAGTCGCCACATGGCGGTGGATTCCCCGCCCGGGAGCACGATCCCGGAAAGCCCCGCGAGGTGCTCGGGCTTGAGGACCGGCCGGGGTTCCACCCCTAAGCGCGCAAGCGCCTTAAGGTGCTCCCGTACGTCCCCTTGGACGGCTAGAACTCCGATCTTCATCGATACTGCATGAGCTCCTGCTCGGGGATCTCCTCGATGGCCAGGCCAGCCATGGGCTCGCCCAAGTCCTCCGAGACCTCGGCCAGGAGCTCGGGGTCATCGTAGTGGGTGCAGGCGAGCACGATGGCCCGGGCGCGCTTCTCTGGATCAGCCGACTTAAAGATGCCCGAGCCCACGAACACACCGTCCGCGCCCAACATGCGCATCAGAGCCGCGTCGGCTGGGGTGGCGATGCCACCGGCGGCGAAGTTCACCACCGGAAGACGTTCCTGTTCTTGGATGAGCTCCAGGATCTCCACCGGGGCTCCGATCTCCTTGGCGTAGGAGACAAGCTCGGCTCGGGTCATCCCCCGAAGCCTCCTGATCTGATCGTTCAGGATGCGCATGTGCCGGACGGCCTCGACCACGTTCCCGGTCCCAGCCTCGCCCTTGGTGCGGATCATGGCCGCGCCCTCGGCAATCCGCCGGGCCGCCTCCCCCAGGTCCCGGCAGCCGCACACGAACGGCACGCGAAACTCCCACTTGTCGATNTGATGGAAGGGATCGGCCGGGGTGAGGACCTCGGACTCATCGATGAAGTCCACCCCCAGGGCCTCAAGGATCCGGGCCTCGGCGACGTGTCCGATCCGGACCTTGGCCATGACTGGGATGGAGACAGCGTCCATGATCTCCTTGATCCTCTTGGGGTCGGCCATACGGGCCACGCCCCCCTGAGCACGGATGTCGGCAGGGACGCGCTCCAGGGCCATCACCGCCACCGCCCCCGCTTCCTCTGCGATCTTAGCCTGCTCGGGGGTGGTGACATCCATGATGACCCCACCCTTGAACATGTCAGCAAATCCCGTCTTGACTCGGTAGGTACCCTTTTCCATCGCCCTCACCTCGCGGGGCACGCAATTTGCCACGACATTATACCTGTAGGGAACTGGACCGCATCTCCCCGGCGCTTCACTTCCCCCTTGACGACCCCTGCAAAATTACATATGTTGAAGCTAGTAGCCAATAGAGGAGGAAGGGGAAAAGTGAGCGCCAACAAAATAGCCGTTTGGATGCATTTCCTCGCCCGCTCCTCTATTGGCCGTGCGCTTCTAGTTATCAGGATTCCGGGTTAGTGTAGCCCCTAACGCGGGGCTTCACCGAACCCGGGCGCTGACCAGGGCCGAAAGGCCGCTGGTCTTTTTGTTTGTTGTTTGCCCAAGGAGGTGGCGCCGTGGAGGACTGTGGGGTTCGGACGGAANAGAGCAATGGCTGAGGGTGCTCCGGAGGGGATGAGGAGCCACGTGCTCAAACNGGGGATCGAGCGGGCGCCGCACCGGTCCCTCCTCTTCGCCCTGGGGCTCACCCAGGAGGAGATGGGGCGCCCCTTCGTTGGGGTGATCACCGCCGCAAGCGAGATCGTCCCCGGCCACAAGCACCTCCTCGAGGTCGCCCAGGCCGCAAAAGACGGGATACGCCTGGCTGGGGGGGTCCCCTTCGTCCTCAATGTGCCGGCGATCTGCGATGGACTGGCCATGAACCACCCGGGGATGAGCTACTCCCTTCCCAGCCGGGAGCTCATCGCCGACTGCGTGGAGTCCCTGGCCCGGGCCCACGCCCTCGACGCCCTCGTCCTCATCCCAAACTGCGACAAGGTCGTCCCCGGCATGCTCATGGCCGCCCTGAGGCTGGACCTGCCGGCGGTGTTCGTGAGCGGGGGCCCCATGCTCGCCGGGGAGTTCCGGGGGCGGAAGGTGGACGTGAGCGACGTGTTCGCCGCGGTGGGGAAGGTCGCCGGGGGCGAGATGACGGGGGTGGAGCTCGCGGAACTCGAGCTCTCCGCCTGCCCGGGGTGCGGTTCCTGCGCTGGCATGTTCACCGCCAACACCATGAACTGCCTCACCGAGGCCCTGGGCCTCGCCCTCCCCGGGAGCGGCACCGCCCCGGCGGTGTCCGCCGAGAGACTTCGCCTGGCCAAACAGGCGGGCTGCCAGGTGATAGCCCTCCTCCGGCGCAATATCACCCCCCGGGCGATCCTGAACAAAGAGGCCCTGGAGAACGCGTTCACCGTGGACATGGCCCTNGGGGGATCCACCAACTCGGTGCTGCACCTCCTCGCGATCGCTCACGAGGCCGGNGTGGAGTTCTCCTTAGAGCGGGTCAACGAGATCAGCGACCGCACGCCCCAGCTGTGCCGCCTCTCCCCGGCTGGGGAGCACCACCTGGAGGACCTGCACCGGGCCGGGGGGATCCCAGCGGTGCTGGGGGAGCTCGCCCAGCGCGGGCTCGTGCACCTCGAGGCCCTGACCGCAACCGGGGGAACCCTCAAAGGGTCCCTGCGGCGGTCCTGTGACCAGGCAGTGATCCGCCCCGCCGACAGGCCCNACTCTCCCACCGGGGGGATCGCGGTCCTGTTCGGAAACCTCGCCCCTCAGGGGGCGGTGGTGAAGCGGTCCGCCGTNTCCCCGGAGATGCTCTCCCACCAGGGACCAGCCCGGGTGTTCGACTCCGAGGCCGAGGCCACGGCCGCCCTGCTCGCCGGCGACTTCCAGAAGGGTGAGGTCATCGTCATCCGCTACGAGGGACCGAAAGGCGGCCCCGGGATGCCGGAAATGCTTACCCCAACCGCAATCCTCACTGGCAGGGGAGNGGACGACAAGGTGNCCCTCCTCACCGACGGTCGCTTCTCCGGAGCCACCCGGGGCGCGGCGGTGGGCCACGTCTCTCCGGAGGCCGCCGCGGGTGGCCCCATCGCCGCCGTGCGGGACGGGGACATGATCGAAATCGATATCCCCGGGNAAAGGCTCGGGCTTTCGGTGCCGAAGGATGAGCTCGCCCGGCGCCTAGCGGCGCTTCCGCCCTGGGAGCCCCGGGGCCGCGATGGATACCTCGCCCGCTATGCGGCCCAAGTGACCTCGGCCGCGACCGGTGCGGTTCTCAAGGAGGTGGGGCGATGAGGCTCACGGGAGCGGAAATCCTGTGGGAGTCCCTCCTCAAAGAGGGGGTGGAGGTGGTGTTCGGGATCTCGGGCGGGGCGGTGCTCCACATCTTCGACGCTCTCCCTCGCTATCCAGTGCACTTCGTGCTAACGCGCCACGAGCAGGCCGCAGCCCACGCCGCGGACGGCTACGCCCGCGCCACCGGGAAGGTAGGAGTGTGCCTGGCCACCTCCGGCCCCGGGGCCACGAACCTGGTCACCGGGATCGCCACCGCCTACATGGACTCGGTGCCGGTGGTAGCCATCACCGGCCAGGTCCCCACCCCGGTGATCGGGACCGACGCCTTTCAGGANACCGACATCACCGGGAGCACCCTCCCTGTCACCAAGCACAACTACCTCGTGACAGAGGTCGTGGACCTTGCCCGCACCNTAAGGGAGGCCTTCCACCTTGCCCGCACCGGGCGGCCGGGGCCGGTCCTCATCGACATCGCCAAGGACGTCCAGGCGGCGGAGGCGGAATTCCTCTACCCCAAGGAGGTAGAACTCCCGGGGTACACGGCCCGTCACCCGGTTCCGAAAGAAGCGCTCAAGCGGGCGGCGGAGCTGGTCAATACCGCCCGTCGTCCCCTGATCCTCGCCGGGCATGGGGTTCTCATCTCNGGGGCGCACCGGGAGCTTCAAGCTCTTGCTGAGCGGGCCGGGATCCCGGTGGCAACGACCCTACTCGGCATCAGCGCCATCCCCGAGTCGCACCCCCTGTCCCTGGGGATGGCCGGGATGCACGGCACCCCCCAAGCCAACCGGGCGATCCAGGCCTGTGACCTGCTCCTGGCGGTGGGGATGAGGTTCGACGACCGGGTGACCGGCAGCCCC
>MTNI01000109.1 GCA_002011415.1 Candidatus Acetothermia bacterium JdFR-47 | reverse complement strand
TGAGGATGGACACGCCCAGTAGGACGACCAGGGACAGCATTACCCGGCGAGCGATGTAGCTATAGACGCCCATGGTAATAAGGGCCAGGGGGCGGGAACCCACCCCCTGGCCCTACGCGCTTACCCCTCCCGATAGCAGTCGTACCAGAAGACGACGTGGGGGTAGGCGGGGTTGTCCACGTAGCCCTTGAGCGAGGCCCGCTTTGCGCGGACGTACTCCAGGTCGTAGATCGCCACCCCTGGCGCCTCCTCCATCAGGATGTTTTGGGCCTCCACGTACAGATTGATCGCTTCGGCCCGGTTGGTGCCGGCGAGCTCCTCGGCCCGCTTGATCAGGTGGTCGAACACGGGGTTGCTGTAGTAAGTGAAGTTGAACAGGATCTCGTCGCGGGTGCCGAACATCTCCCTCAGGAAGGAGTGAGGGTGTGGGAAGTCCGGCCACCAGTAGAAGAGGAAGATGTCCTGCCGCTGCATGGGATCGGAGGCCTGCCCGAGGTCCACTTGAGCCTCCCAGGGCATTCCCCGCAGTTCGAGTTCGATCCCGATCTGGGCCAGAGCCGACTTCCACAGCTCGCCCACGCGCCGCTCATCCTCGTCTCCGGAGACGTAGGTGAGCAGGAGCTTCAATCCCCCCTCGGGGTAGCCGGCCTCGGCCAACAGGGCCTTGGCGGTCTCCAAACTGTAGGTGTACTGCTTCACCCGGTCCGAGTAGCCCCACAGGCCATAGGGCACGACGCCCCGGGACTGCCTGGCGTACCCGAAGCGGACTCCCTCAATGACGTCCGCGTAGGGCAGCGTGTAGGCGAGGGCCTTCCGCACCAATGGGTTGTCCAACGGGGGCTTCTGGGTGTTGAACAGGGCGAGCAGGTTCTGGAAGGACGGGGTGACGACGATCTCGATGTCGGGGTTGCCCTGGATGGCTTCGATCTCTGTGATGGGCAGGTCGTCGGTGAAGTCGGCCGTGCCCGCCTCCAGCATGAGGCGGCGGGTGGAGGCCTCGGGGACGGTCTTGAAGATCACCTTATCGAAATGTTTGCCTTCCCAGCCGCGCCAATAGCCGTCGAACTTCTTGAGCACCAAGTAATCCCCAGCCTTCCAATCCTCCACCGTGTAGGGGCCGGTGCCGGAGTCATTGCCAGCGGCGAACCAGTCATGGTCGGAGTACGCCGGGTCGAAGATGAAGGCCGCATAAGCGCCTGAGGCGATGAGGTCAAGGGGGGCCGGGTACTTCAGGTGGAAGCTGACCGTGTACTTGTCCACAGCCTCGATCCGGTCGACGGGGGCCCAGATGTAGGAAGCTCCCATGCCCCGGGCAATCGTCCGTTCGATCGAGAGTTTCACGGCCTCGGCTGTGAGCTCGTTTCCAGTGTGGAACTTCACCCCTTGCCTGAGGTGGAAGGTCCATACGAGGCCGTCCGCTGACTTCTCGTAGCTTTCAGCGAGCACCGGCTCGAAGGTGTCGGTGAAGGGGTCATAGCGGATGAGCTGTTCGTACATGTTGTTCATAGCGATGATCTCGTTGGAGTAGGTGTCGCTGGGGTCCCAGAAGACCATGACCTCGCTTCCGAAGGCGTAGACGGCGACCTCGGGCTTGGCGCCAAATGCCAGGCTGCTGGCTCCCAAAACCACTGCCAAGGTCAATACAAGCACTGCTCCTCGCCGCATCATCTACCTCCTTAAGCCGGGGGGTTGGGTCCTCCAGTCTCCGTTCCGCATACCACCTCCTTATCGCTAAAGCCAGTCATAGCCGACGATTTTGTCGAAAGAGGGAGAGAGATAGCTCCGGCCCCGGTGATGGTGCAGGCCTAGCTTGACCAGCGCCTCGGCCACCTTGACTGTAGTAGCGGCCGGCTCGATGACCGGGACGTCTAGTTTCTTCCGCACCTCCGCGGCCAGAGTGGCCATGCCTGTGCAGCCAAGGATGATCACCTCCGCCCCGTCTCGCTCCACGGCCGTGCAAGCAGCCCGGACGATTGCCTCAACGGTTTTGGCTGGATCCTTTTCCAGCTCCAACACCGGTACATCGATCCCGATGGCCGAGGCCAGCCTTCTTTCCAGGCCGAGCTTTACCGCTTGTTGCTCCACACATGCGGCTGTGTTGGGGAGGATCGAGATCACGGAGAACTTGGCGCCCAGGTGCAGGGCGATCGACATAGAGGTGGAGGCTGGCCCTAGAACTGGTTTATCGGTTATCTCTCGGGCGGCGTCCACGGCGGGGTCGGCGAAGCAGTTGACTACGATGGCACTAACTTCTCCCTCTTTTTCCCGGATCACCCGCAGGATGTCGGGCGCTGCGTGGGCCTCGTCGTAGAAGGTCTCGATCGAGCGAGGTCCTTTGGTGAGTCCTACCACCTCGACTTCCGTACCCGGATCGACGACGCCCTGCAGATAAGCCCTGTCCTGCTCGGTCCACTGGTCTCCGACCACGGGATTTACAACTAGGATCTTCACCTTACGCCCCCCACGTCCGTGAATTGGTTTCAGCAAGCGGGCTATACCATTTCACTATAGTTACAATTTTATCACATTTATCAGAAAAGGGCAAGCGAAGGGGCTTTTGGGCGATGTGCTCGGCTGCATAACACAGGGTGCCTCAGCCTTGTTTGGCCGGAGTGGGAGTGGTCGCTACCATGGCTTTGCAAGGAGGNGTGATGGTCGAGAAACGCAAGAAGGTCACGATTCCGGAGATCTACGCCATGGTGGAGCGGGGGGAGAAGATCACCTTCCTCACCGCCTACGACTACCCCACGGCGCTCCTCGAGGACCGGGTGGGGATCGACATGATCCTGGTGGGGGACTCGGCCGTGATGTGCCTCCTGGGGCACGAGACCACCCTGCCTGCCACCATGGACTTCATGGTGGAGATCACCGCCGCCGTCTCCCGGGCGGTCGAAAGGGCCTTCATCGTGGGGGATATGCCCTATATGTCTTACCAACCTTCGAACGAGGACGCTATCCGTAACGCAGGCCGGTTCATCGCTGAGGGCGGGGCCGACGCGGTCAAGCTCGAGGGCGGGGCTCGCATGGCCGAGCGGGTGGAGGCCATCGTCAAGGCCGGGATCCCGGTCATGGGGCATATCGGCCTCACCCCTCAGGCGGCGAGCCTGATCGGAGGGCTCAAGGCCCAAGGGAGGTCCGCCGAGACGGCCAAGGCCCTGATTGAAGATGCCAAGGTGCTGGAAGAGGTGGGGGCGTTTGCCATCCTGCTTGAAGCTATCCCAGCCCGGGTGGCGGAGATCATCGTTAGAAATGCTCGCGTTCCCGTCCTCTCCATCGGCTCGGGCGCGGCCTGCCACGGCCAACTCCTCATCGTCCACGACATCCTGGGGCTGTTCGAGGCCTTTACCCCCAAGTTCGTGAAGAAATACGCCGACCTCGCCCCGATCATGGTGGACGCTTTCAGGCGCTATATTGAGGAGGTCAAGGCCGGTGCCTTCCCCACGCCGGACCACGAGTACCACATTCCCAAGGAGGAGTGGCAGCGTCTCCAGGAGCTACTGAAAGCCGACAAGGGAGGGGATGGCTGATGGACCAGCGTCAGGTGGCAGAGCTCATGGAGCGGCACGGGGTCCCAGGCCGCGATGTCTACGACCTTCCCGAGAGTTCCAACCGTTTTCCCGACGGGGCCCAGTACCGCATGGAGATCTCCGGGGTGGAGCGGCCGGAGGTGCTCGCGGCGGTGGTGGACGAGGCGAAAAAGAGAAATCTTCCTATCCACCGCATGATCTCCGCCGTGATGGGGGCGACGCTCCTCGATCGGGCCGAGCTTCGAGATTTTGCCCAGATCGCGGCCGAGGCTAAGGTAGAGGTCATCCTCACCCCGGGGCCCCGCTCGGGCTGGGACACCGGACGTCAGCTCGTCACGCCAGAGGGAGGCCTCTCGGGCCTTCGCTTTCGGGGTTCGGACCAGCTCCGCTACGTGATCGCCGACATCATGCGGGCGGTAGAGCTCGGCTTTCGGGGCTTCTTGGTGCTGGACGAGGGGCTCCTTTGGCTCCTTTCTCGCATGCGGGAGGCGGGAGACCTCCCCAAAGACGTGGTGTTCAAGGTGTCCATCTTCGCTGGACATGGGAACCCAGCCGGGGCCAAGGTCCTGGAGTCCTTGGGCGCAAACACCTTCAACCCCCTAGGGGATCTTTCTCTTCCGCAGCTTGCCGCCATCCGCAAGGCCGTCGCGATGCCGCTTGACCTTCACATCTACCTCACTGACTCCTTCGGTGGCTTCAACCGGTTCTACGACGGGCCGGAGATGGTCAGGACCTGCTCGCCTTGCTATTTCAAGATGGAGCCTGGCCCGGCGTGTGTGGTGGGGCCGGGGGCTCTCTACAAGCCGTGGGTGTCCGGAAAGACCTTAGCTGACTGGGGACGGGAGAAGGTGAAGTTCGCCCAGATCTTGCACGAGATCATCCAGGAGTCGCTCCCCGGTGCGGTGCTCTCGGGCTGGGGCCCGGCGGACCTGGCGATCCCTAAGCCGTAAGGCGTACCCCCGTGAACGCGTTTCGCCGGCTGGGGCTTTCTTTAGGGTGCCTTCCTCCTGGGGAGAGGTGTTCAATCTGCGATGTCCCCGGGGTGCGGGTGGGGCACAGAACGATCATCCAAGGCGAGGGAGAGGAGGCCGTACGCACCGGGGTCACAGCCATCCTCCCTCCCGGGGACCCATATGCCGAGCCCCTTCCGGCCGGACTATTCGTGCTCCACGGCCACGGGAAGGCGGTGGGGCTGTGGCAGCTTTCGCACCTGGGGAGCCTAGAGACCCCCATCCTCCTCACGAATACCCTGGCCACATTTCGCTGCGCCGACGCCCTCATTAGCTGGACGCTTACTCGGCACCCCGATGCCCGCTCCATCAACCCGGTAGTGCTTGAATGTAATGACGGTTTTCTGTCTGCTATCGAAACCCGGCCGGTGGCTGAGGACGATGCTTTGGCTGCTCTCTCGGTCGCTTGCGATGAGGTAGAGGAAGGGTGCGTGGGCGCTGGGACGGGGATGGTGGCCTTCGATCTCAAGTCCGGGATCGGCACGGCCTCCCGGGTGGTCGGGGAGTGGACTGTAGGGGCATTGGTCCTGCCCAATATGGGCCGGAGGGGGGACTTCCGTTTCCTGGGGAGGGAGCTGAGCCTATCCGGGGTACCGCCCCTCCGGCGGGAAGAGCAGGGCTCGGTGATCGTGGTGCTTGCCACCGATGCCCCGCTCCTTCCGGAGCAGCTCTCCCGGCTGGCACGCAGGGGGGCGTTGGGGCTGGCCCGGACCGGGGCCCCGGCCTCGCCCGGATCAGGCGATTTCCTGATCGCCTTCTCCACGGCTTGGCGCATCCCGCGCCGCGCCGAG
>MTNI01000174.1 GCA_002011415.1 Candidatus Acetothermia bacterium JdFR-47 | reverse complement strand
CCACCCTGTTCTGGCTCACTTGCCCCTTCCTCACGGAAGAGGTGGCGCGCCTGGAGGCGGCCGGGGGGGTGAAACGTCTGGAGGCGCTCCTCAGGGAGGACCCAGACCTCGCCCGGGAGTACGCCCGCGCCCACGCCGCCTACCGGGGGGAGCGCCTGTCCTACCTCTCGGAGGAGGACCGAGGGTTCCTTCTGGAAAAAGGCGCTTGGGAGGCGGTGGAGACCGGGGTGGCGGGACTCCGCAACCCCTTACGGGTGAAGTGCCTCCACGCCCAGCTCGCCCACTTCCTCGCCCGGGGCGAGAATCCAATCGGAAGGCTCGTGGCCGAAAAGCTCCCTTGCCTGTTTTGTCCGCCCGACCAGGTGCTCTGCCGCAAGGCAGAGGCCGGGGAACTTCGTGAGGCGTCCCCCTAAGATGGGAACAGGGACCGGATCAGCTCCCGCTGGTCCTCGGGGATGAAGATCGTGGGGCATTCTCTGAACTCGGCCTTCCAGATCTCGGCGATCTCAGGGAGCGTGGCCCAGCGGACGAGCCCCTCCTGCTCCATCCCCTGGATGGGCCGCAGGACCTGCTCCTCAAGCCGGGTGATGAACTCATCCGTCAGCATCATCTGGGGCACGAAGATGGTCACGGTGTAAAGGCCATCTGGATCGAGCTCTCCTTCCTGGGCCAGGCGGACGAGCTCGGGAAGGCCGCCCATTTGCATCGCCGCCCGCTTGTAGGAGCCGATGTAAATGAGGGGCTGGTCCGGGTCGTGCGTCACGAAGTGGTAGCGGTCCTTGGGTCGCCAGACCCCGGAGGCAAACAGGTCCGGCCCTTTGTGGCCGGCCGTCCCGGCACCCCAGAGGATCTCCGCCTCCCAGACCGCGTCAGGAAACACGTTCCCCCGCAGCGGGGTCTGGAACTTCTCCCACCCCTGGCGGTTGTCCGGCGGCCAGTAGAGGAATCCTCCCACTACCCGGGAAGGCTCTACCCCCAGCCTCCGGATGAGCTCGGCCACGTCGGCGTAGTTGTAGTGGCGCTCATGGGAGTGGGGATCGATGGAGACGCCCAGGTCGTGCAGCCAGCGAACGATGTTCTTCCCCTCAGTGTCAGCGACCACGTCCCCTTGGTCGTACATCCTCACCGCGGTCAAGAAGCACCACTCCGACTGCCAGTCGAAGGCCGCCCCGTACTCCTGAAGGAGGCTCGCGAACTTCAAAAGCTGCGTGCGCGACCAAATGTAGGTCTCCCTGTCCTGGGTGAAGTCGGGGTTCGTGGGCGGGTCCTCGTTGTGCATAACGATGGTAACATAGATGGGGAACGGCTTCTCCGTGCTTGCAGCAAGGAAACCGAAGACCACCATTGCTATAGCCAGAAGAAGCGCTACCCTGCCAGCCATCTTCACCCTCCCCGGCGCTGGGATCTTGTATTTTAGTTTGCCGGGGCTTTTGGAAAGGGCACGGCAACAAACCGAGGGCGCTGGTCAAACAAATTAAAGGGGGCCGCTTGCCGCGGCCCCCCCACGAATACACGTGTCCTATTCGATCCTTACGGATCCGCCTTTATCTCAGGCGGGTGGTTCACGTTGTACACCCGGATGCACACGGTGTCCGTGGCTACGGCCCCACAGGGGTCGGTGACCTGCACTGTGACCTGCACGGTGATCTCGTCGCAGCCGACCACGTTGGGCGCCAGGAACACCGGGCACAGCGCGGTGGGGTCGGCGAATGTCCCTTGGTCCGCCCACCACTGCACCTGGAGCGGCTCGCCGTCGGGGTCGCCCGCCTGGGTGAGGATCATGATCCGCCCGCCCTCACATACCGACAGGTCAGGCCCAGCATCCACCCAAGGCGTCTGGTTTACATTGCGCACGTGTACGATCACTTGGTCCTGGGCCGTGGCGCCGCAGGCGTCCTGCACGGTGACCGTGAGCACTACGTCCTCGCCCCCGCACAGCTCGGTCATGGGCGCAAAGAAGGTGGGCGTGGGTGAGCTGGGGTCATCGAAGGTCCCCTGGCCACAGGTCACCTCCCAGGAGTAGGTGAGCGGGTCGCTGTCGGGGTCGCTGCCCACCGCGCATAGCTGGAGCGCCCCACCCTCGTCAACCACGAGATCCGGTCCCGCGTCCACCGTGGGCGCGTGGTTTACGTTGCGCACATGGATCACCAGGGTGTCGGTGGAGGTCGCGCCGCAGGCATCCACGGCCGTGACTTGGATGGTCACGTCCTTGCCCTCACAAGCGGTCACCCAGGGGGCGTAGTAGGTGGTTTCGGGGGCGTTCTGGTTCGAGAAGAACCCGTCCTCGGCCCACCAGGTCACCTCAACCGGGTCACCGTCGGGGTCATACACGTCAGCGCGCAGCACGATGCTCCCGCCCTCGTCCACTTCCTTGATACTGGCTTGGGACGGGCAAGCAGGGCTGGGCGCGACCGGCGCCGCGGTGGGTGGGCAGGGCTCAATCGGCTGTCCCTCATCGTAGAGGAAGTTCTGCCCCGGCCCGCCCTCCAGGCGGTCGCACCCGGGGCCGCCGAGGAGTTGGTCGTTCCCCTCAGCCCCGAGCAGAATGTCGTCCCCGGCCTCACCCTCGAGCGCGTCGTTGCCCGCTTCGCCGAGCAGGGTGTCATTACCGGCTCCGCCGAGGAGGCGGTCGTCCCCAGGGCCTCCCTCCAAGCGGTCATTTCCATCCCCGCCCTGGAGGACGTCGTCGCCCTCGCCGCCGACCAGTATGTCATCGCCCCCGAAGCCGATGAGCAGGTCGTTTCCGCCCAGGCCAAGGATGAGGTCGTTTCCGGGCGTGCCCACGAGCACGTCGTCCCCATCAGTGCCCAAGATCACGTTGTCAACGGGGTAACCCTTGTAGGGCTCCGGTACCTCAGGCGGAGGGGGAGTGGGGATGGCCACTTCCCGGAACAGGGCCGGAAGCTCGGCCGGGTCCTGGGTCACCACGAACCTGCCCCCNCAGGTGCGNGCNAGGCTTCCGAGCAGCGCCGCCACNTCCTGGGCCACCCCGACTGCCACCACGTCCAGTGTNGAGCCNTGTCCGCACACCTCCTGGGCAACGAGGAGCGGATCACCGCCGCACGTCTCCTCCCCGTCGGTGAGGAGCACCAGGCGTGCNGGACCGTCTGACACACCAGCCGCGAACAATAAGGCCTTGGCCAGAGGGGTNTTCCCTTTGGCCTCCACCGCGGCGATCCTCGCCAGGATGGGCTCCCGGTTCGGGTGGACCCCATAGGGAACGAGAAGTTCGATGTCCAGACAGCTCTCCTCGGGCAGGTCCTTGGAAACCCGGTGCCCGAAGGTCACCACCGCGAAGGGAACTTCCTCAGACAGCTCCGCGATCACAACCNTTAGGGCCTCCTTGGCCCACTCGAACTTGGTAGCTACATCGTTCAGGGTTTGATTCATGGAGTTGGAGGCATCCAGGATGAACACGATGCCCTCGGGGGCGGCACACGCAGCCACTGTGAAAAACGCTAAGAAGATCAAAATGCCCTTTCTCACCATCGCCTCCTCTCTTTTCTCCCCTCTTGGGACCAAACGCATAACGATCAATCAGGGAGAGAACCGTCAAGCCATGGCGAGGCATTATAGCACGGAAGGCCAGTTCTAATCTGTAACGCGGGCTACACTCCCCCTCGCGCCTCGGCCTCGAGGGCGATGAGGAGCTCTTGCTTGCGCCCCCGGGGGATCTGACAGCGGAGTCGCCCCTCCTTGACGTGGCCGCAACCCAGCACCTCCCCGTCGAGGCACAGGACCACGTACCCGGAGGGAAGTCCCTCCCGCGTCAGGATGCGGCCGAGGAGCAGAGCCCTGAGCTCATCCCTGGAGAGCTCCACCCGCTTTTTTCGCACCAGGTCCCCCAGGGCCATGAGGCCCAGGCTCGTGGGTTTGAGGCCTCGTTCCTGTCTGCGCAGGAGTCGCACCCCCAGGGCGTGGACCGGTACCCCCTCCGGCACCACCTCGGCGGTGGTGAGCCACAGGCTGTCGCCCTTCTCCAGCACCCGCCCCGGCAGGGCCTCCACCCCGAACTCCTCCCGCAGGTAAGAAAGGGCCTCGCTAGTCCGGTCGGCGAAGGACGGCAACGAAACCTCCTTCCGAATCGAAATGATGTGGGTAAAAGCGCACCGCCCGTTTCATCTCCTGCCCGTAATCCTCCCCCGCAAAGCTTGTGAGCCCCCGGGCGTGGGGGACCGGGGGTTCCCAGGGAAGGAGCTCCGCAAGCCCCTGGTCGAGCACGTGGCGCACTACGCCCTCGTTCTCCTCCGGGGCCAGGGTGCAAGTTGAATAGACCACGACCCCTCCCGGGCGCACGAGGGCCAGGGCTCGAGAAAGGAGCCGCTTCTGGAGGGAAGCCATGCGCCGGATTGCCCCCAAGGGAGCCCCGGTTCTCAAGTGGGGGTTCTTGCGGGCCGTTCCCTCGGCGCTGCAGGGGGCGTCCACCAGCACCCGATCGAAACACCCCTCCCCTGGGAAATCCTCTCCCCGCCGTTCGGTGACCACCGCGCACAGCACGCCCAGCCGGTAGAGGTTGGCGAGAAGCGCCCGCAGGCGCTTGGGGGAAGGGTCGTTGGCCACGAGGGTCCCGCGGCCCTCCATGAGCTGGGCGATCTGGGTGGCCTTGCCCCCGGGGGCGGCACACAGGTCCAGCACCCGTTCCCCGGGCTGGGGGGCCAAGGCCCGCACCGGAAACGCTTGAGTGGCCTCCTGCACGTAGTAAAGCCCGAGCCAGTGTTCCAGGGTGTTCCCGATGGGGATCTTCCCTTCCACCCGGAACGCCGTCTCGTCCCAAGGGAGTGGGNAAAGCCGAAAGCCCTTCTTCTCCAGGCGCTCCCGCAACTCCTGAGGCGTGATCCTGAGGGTGTTCGTCCGGATCACGGTGGGGAGCGGGGTGTGGATCGCCTTCCAGAAGACATCCCAGTCCGGGATGATGTCCCTATAGCGTTGCATCGCGAAGGCGCAACGTTCGGAGGCGGTTCAGCGCGGCCGCCACCTCGAACCGGCGGGGCTCGGCTAGGTCCCCGTAGCGAGCAGGGAGGAAGGCCTCAAGGCCCTCTTCCTCCAGGCGCCGCTCCAGTGCGGCCATGAGGCTGGCCATGGTCCCGTCGGTTCCCAGCTCCTCCCCGTGCTCAGCGAGCCAGGCAAGGAGGTACCCCACCGCCCGTACTTGCCCCACCTCCGCGAACTGTGACAGGCGCGAGAGGTCGATGGTGTAGTTCCCCAGGCGTAGAGATGTACGGGTGGCCTGCACCTTGAGTTTGCCCTTCCTGGTGCGGGGCTGGATGCTCGCAAGGTCCGGTCGGCGGGGGCGGATCGTGCCGAAACTTTCGCCGCCCTCTCTCTTCCGGGGCCGGCCCAG
>MTNI01000214.1 GCA_002011415.1 Candidatus Acetothermia bacterium JdFR-47 | reverse complement strand
GGCCCGCCGGTACGCCTCGGCGGCCACCTCCCCGGAAACCCGCTTCAGCTCCTCCATAGCGGCTCGGATCGAGGCCACGTCGGCCCGGGCCTCGAGTTTCTCCTTAAGGGAGCGGATGGCGGACTCGATTTCGGCCCGCTTCTCGGAGGGGACCTTGTCCCCGAGCTCACCCAGCGCCTTCTCCACCGAGTAGATGAGCATGTCGGCCTGGTTACGCGTCTCGGCCTCCTCCACCTTGCGCCGGTCCTCCTCGGCGTGCTCCTCAGCTTCCTTCCGCATCCGCTCGATCTCCTCTTCGGTGAGGCGGGAGGTTTCCTTGATGGTGATGGAGGCGGACTTCCCGGTGGCCCTGTCCTTGGCCGTGACGTGCAAGATGCCGTCGGCGTCGATGGAGAAGGTCACGTCGATCTGTGGCACCCCACGGGGGGCAGGGGGAAGCCCGGACAAGACGAACCTCCCCAGGGACTTGTTGTCGGCGGCCATCTTCCGTTCCCCTTGCACCACGTGGATCTCGACCTGGGTCTGGTAGTCCTCGGCGGTGGTGAACGTCTTGGTGCGCTCCACCGGGATGGTGGTGTTGCGTTCGATGATGGGGGTGGCGATCCCGCCCAGGGTCTCGATGGACAGGGTGAGAGGCGTCACGTCCAGGAGCACCACCTCGTCCATCTCCCCGGCCAGGATGGCGGCTTGGATGGCCGCGCCCAGGGCCACCACCTCGTCAGGATTGATCTCTTTGTTGATCTTGCCTTTGGTGAACTTCCCCGCCACCAGCTCCTGCACCTTCGGGATACGGGTGGAGCCGCCTACCAGCACCACCTGGTCGATGTCCTCCGGGGTGAGCTTGGCCGCAGCGAGAGCGCTGTCCACGATCTTCATCGTCCGCGTGAGGAGGTCCTCGATCATGGCCTCGAACTTGGCCCGGGTCAGGGTCTTGTCGAGATGCTTGGGTCCGGAGGCATCGGCGGTAATGTAGGGGAGCGAGATCTGGGTTTCCAT
Organism: Candidatus Acetothermia bacterium JdFR-47; assembly: GCA_002011415.1. Taxonomy (GTDB): domain Bacteria; phylum Bipolaricaulota; class Bipolaricaulia; order Bipolaricaulales; family Bipolaricaulaceae; genus JdFR-47. The sequence goes on along the minus strand of MTNI01000214.1, from coordinate 4,375 downwards.
GCGCGAGGAGAGCTCTATCTTGGCCTGCTCGGCGGCGTCCCGGAGCCGTTGCATGGCGGCGGGGTCGTTTCGGAGGTCGATCCCCGTGTCCTTTTTGAATTCTTCGATCAGCCAATCCATGATGCGGCGATCGAAGTCGTCGCCCCCGAGCTGGGTGTCGCCGTCGGTGGCCACCACCTCGAACACACCCTCACCGATCTCCAGGATGGACACGTCAAACGTGCCACCACCCAGGTCATAGACCACGATCTTCTGCTCCCCCTGGCGATCCAAACCATAGGCGAGGGCCGCGGCGGTGGGCTCGTTGATGATCCTCAGGACCTCGAGCCCGGCGATCTTGCCCGCGTCCTTGGTGGCCTGACGCTGTAGGTTGTTGAAGTAGGCGGGGACGGTGATCACCGCCTTCTTGATCTTGGTGCCCAGGTACTCCTCGGCGTCGCGCTTGATCTTCTGGAGGATGAACGCCGAGATCTGCTCCGGGGAGTACTCCTTGACCTGTCCGTCCAGGGAGATCTTCACCCGGTAGTCCGTGCCCATCTTCCGCTTGATGGAGAGCACGGTGCGCTCCGGGTTCAAGACCGCCTGGCGCTTGGCGAGCTTCCCCACCAAGAGCTCCCCGGACTCGGTGAACGCCACCGCGGAGGGGGTAACGCGGTCCCCCTCGGCGTTGGGGATCACCTCCGGGCGTCCCCCCCGCACGATGGCGGCGCAGGAGTTCGTGGTTCCCAGGTCAATTCCGATTACCTTTTCCTTCATCTCCGCCATTTCCCTCACCTCCCTTCGGGCCGAGGCTCACCTTCACCTTGGCCGGCCGCAGCACTTCCCCATCTCGCAGCCAGCCGCGTTCGAATTCCTCTAGGATCACGTTGCGCTCAGCATCTGCCTCCACCGCCACCAACACCTCGTGGTAGGCGGGGTCAAAGCGCTTTCCTACCGAGTCGAAGGGCTGGCAGCCCTTTCGCTTCAGGATCTCTGAAAACTGGGCGAACACCAGTTCCATTCCCTCCACGAAGCTCTGGGCGTCATCGCCCCTCTTCAGGGCCCGGAAGGCCCGTTCCATGGCATCGTAGATCGGGAGGAAGTCCAGGATTTCCTGGTCCTGAGCCCTGCGGGCGAGCGCCGCGGACTCCCGAGCCACCTGCTTGCGGTAGTTGTCAAAGTCCGCCTGCAGGCGCAGGAGCCGCTCCCGCAAGGCGGCGATCTCCTTCTCTTGATCTGAGACCTTCTTCCTGAGGCCCTCGAGTTCCTCTTCGCGCACCTCGGTGCCTTTGCGCTCCTCGCTCATGCGCTCACCTCCTGGATCCGGCCAGCGGTGGCCAGGATGGCTTTGAGCCGGACGGCCACGTAGCGGGTGGCGGAGAAGGCGCGCGCGTAGTCCATCCACAGGGGGCCGATGACCCCCAGGATCCCGCTTCTCTCCAGGTAGGGGGCCGACACCACGCTGAAGTCGGAGAGTTCCGGCACGGAAGATTCCCCTACGGCCACCGCCAGCCCCTCCTCACCGCCCCGGAGCCGGGCCAGGACGCCGGCGAACGTGCGCTCGTCTTCCAGGAGCCGGAGGAGTCCGCACACCCGCTCCATGGCCCAGGCCGGGGGCTGGTCGGAGAGGTCGCGCAGGAGCTGGGTCACGCCCTCCACGTACAGGCGACGCCTGAGCCCCTCCTCGGCGAGGCGCCTGAGGAGGTCCAGGGCAGCGAGCACCGTGCGGTCGTGCCAGCCCTCCACCTCCAGCCTTCCGATGTCCGCGAGCTCCCTCAGGGTGAGGCCCCGCACCTTCCCCGCGAGCACGGACTCTACCTGGGCTATCTCCTCTGGAGGCAGGTCCACGTCGAGCTGCAGCACCCGGGACTCCACCACCCCGAGCTCGGAGAGCACCACCACCAGCACCGCCCCTCGCCCGATGCGGCGCATGACCAGGCCCGCCAGGCGCAGCGCCTCCACCTGGGGGGCGAGGACGAACGCCAGCTGTCCGGTCATGGCCGAGAGCAAAAGAGCAGTGCGCCTGAGGAGCTCGGGCAGCTCCTGGGGCGCGATCTCCTGGGGCTCGGCCGGGAGCCGCTCCGGTTTTTCCTTCAGCTCAGCGAGCTCCAGGAGCCACCGGGCGAAGAAGCGGAACGCCGCCTTGGTGGGGATGCGCCCCGAGGAGGGATAGGGCTTCCAGAGGTACCCCTCCCGTTCCAAGGCGGCGAGCTCGTTGCGCACGGTGGCGGAACTGAACCGGTGTCCGTACTCCTCCACCAAAACCTTGGAGGAGACGGGCCGGCGGGTGCGGATGTAGTAATCCACCACCTCTTTCAACAGGAGCTCGCGGCGCCCACGCATTTAGCACTCACCACCATTGTCTGCTAATTAGCGCTTTATGATAGTGGGGTTTTAAGGCCCGGTCAAGCTCGCGTCGATTTGGGTCCGGCCGGGGCTTATCCTAAGGGGCGGGGCGCGGTCACTTCTCGCGGCCGCAGCAGTGCTTGTACTTCTTCCCGGAGCCGCAGGGGCAGGGGTCGTTTCTCCCCACCTTCGCCTTGACTTCCGGCTTGGGGGCTACCCCCNGCCTGCGCGCCTGCGCAGGTCGGGCCTCCCGCCCCCCCACCGGGGCAAGCTCCCGGGGAGGTGCCCCCTTTATCGAGAGCTTGGGGGAAAGGAGGAAGTGCAGCGCTTCCTCCTCGGCCCGGAGGAGCATCTCTTGGAACAGGCGGTGGGACTCGCGCTTGAACTCGATGAGCGGGTCCCGGCCGCCGTAGGCCCGCCAGCCGATTACCTCCCGCAGGTCGTCGAGCTCCAGGAGGTGCTGGCGCCAGTTCTCGTCCACCACCCTGAGGAGCACCATACGGGCCACAATGGGGAAATGCGGTGCAAGGCGTTCCCTCTGGCGTGAGAGCTGCGTGAGCAGAGTCTCCCGGACCTTATCCGAGAGCTCCTCCCACCGCTTGGCCGAGGAGAGATCCTGGGCGTTTGGGGCNGGTTCGGACATGCGGGCGAGCTCCCGGGCGAGCCCTGTGAGGTCCCAGGCCTCGGGACTGGAGGCGGGCGGGGCGTAGCGCTCGGTCAGGATCCCGGCGTACTCCTCGATCATTTCCGAGAGGTACTCCATGAGGGAGGCATCGTCCGGGGACTCCCCCTCCGCGGGGAGCAGGAACCGCTCCCGGAGGGCGTAGACGGCCTCCCGCTGCTTGGCCATGACCTCGTCGTACTCCAGGAGCCGCTTTCGGATCTCGAAGTTGCGCTCTTCCACGCGCTTTTGCGCCCGGCGGATGGCCCGCGTGAGGAGGTCGTGGGTGATGGGCTCCCCCTCCTTCACCCCCAAGCGGTCCATGAGGCTACCGATCCTCTCCCCCCCGAACACGCGCAGGAGGTCGTCTTCTAGGGACAGGAAGAACTGGGACGAGCCCGGGTCCCCCTGGCGGCCAGCACGGCCGGCGAGCTGGTCGTCGATCCGCCGTGCCTCGTGGCGCTGGCAGCCGATGACGTGCAGGCCCCCCTCGTAGATCTGGTCCCGCCACTCCTCGGGACGGAAGGGCCGGCCTGTCTCCTGGCACCACTTCTTGATCTGGGCCAGGCACTTCCTCCCGTAGGGGGAGTCGGGGTCGGCCTTGCGCACGATCTTCGCCCGCTCCTCCGCGGCTTCCTTCTTGTATTTCTCCAGGAGCTCCCGGTACCTCTCCGGCTCCTCCTCGGGGTCGGCCTCCTGGCGGGCGCGGAACTCAGGGTTTCCGCCGAGCAGGATGTCGGTACCGCGCCCAGCCATGTTGGTGGCGATAGTGATCGCCCCGAGCCTTCCTGCTTGGGCCACGATCTGGGCCTCCCGCTCGTGGTGTTTGGCATTCAGGACCTGGTGGGGGAGCTTCTTTCGCTTGAGGATGCGCGATAGGTACTCTGAATCCTCGATGGAGGTGGTGCCGATGAGGACGGGTCTTCCCTCTTTATGTAGGCGTTCCACCTCGGCGGCCACCGCCTCGAACTTGGCCTTCCGGGTACGGTAGATCACGTCCGGAAGATGCTGCCGGATCAGGGGCCTGTTGGTGGGGATCTGGACCACGTCCAGGCCGTAGATCTCTTTGAACTCAGCTTCCTCNGTCTTGGCGGTGCCCGTCATCCCCGAGAGGCCCTTATAGAGGCGGAAGTAGTGCTGGAGGGTGATCTGAGCCAGGGTTTGGGACTCCCGCTGCACGGAGAGGCCCTCTTTGGCCTCGATGGCTTGGTGCAGACCGCCCGAATAGCGGCGGTCGGGCATGAGGCGGCCGGTGAACTCGTCTACGATGATCACCCGGCCGTCCTTGACGATGTAGTCGCGGTCCCGCTTGAAGAACACGCGCGCCCGCAGGGCCACCTCCAGGTGATGGAGGGCGAGGGTGGCCCGGGGGTCGAACATGTTGTCGAA
>MTNI01000078.1 GCA_002011415.1 Candidatus Acetothermia bacterium JdFR-47 | reverse complement strand
TATACCTTTATCCCCGGATGGTTGAGGGTTCTCTTGACTGTTTCCTCGAGTCGCTTGGCCGGCGAGCTGCCGTCGAGGAGGAAACGGACCTTCTTTAGGGTGCCCCCGAGCTCCTCTTCCTTCTCCACCAAGTGCACCTGGAAGCCCTGGTCGGCGAGGTTGAGGGCCGCGGTCATCCCGCTCATCCCACCCCCGATCACTAGGACGTCGCTGTTTACCGCGATTGATCCCTTCGCTAGGGGTTCGAGCAGACGCGCCTTTGCTACAGCCATCCGCACCAGGTCCTTGGCCTTCCGGGTGGCGGCCTTTGGCTGATGCATGTGCACCCAGGAGCACTGATCGCGGATGTTGGCCATCTCAAATAGGTAGGGGTTAAGGCCGGCTTCCCGCAGCGTGTCTCGGAAAAGTGGCTCGTGGGTTCGTGGAGTGCAAGATGCTACCACCACTCGGTTCAATCCGTGCTCTTCGATCATCTGCCTGATTCTGACCTGTGTGTCGGTTGAGCAGGTGTAGAGGTTGTCCTCGGCGTAGACCACGTCCGGGAGGGACTTGGCGTACTCGACCACTGCTGGGACGTCCACCACCCCCCCGATGTTCCGGCCGCAGTGACAGATGAACACTCCGACCCGTGGCGGCTCTCCTCGCACGTCCCTCTCGGCGGGGTATTCCCGCTCGGTGACCTCCGTGCCACGCTTCTCAGCCAGAAGCTTCATGGCATTCGCTGCGGCAGCGCTCGCCTCCGTCACCGTCTCGGGGATGTCCTTCGGCTCGATGAACGGCCCGCAGACGTAGACGCCCTCGCGCGATGTCTCAACAGGCGAGAAGGCCTCGGTACGGGCAAAGCCGTGCGCATCGAGCTCGATGCCAAATAGCTCCGCGATCCGGTGCGCCTCTGCCGGGGGCTCGAGCCCCACGGAAAGCACCGCCATGTCGAACTCCTCGACGTGCTGCGTACCGTCCTCGGCCTCGTAGCGGATGAGCAGGGTCCCGGAGGCGCGCCCCTTGTCAATCTGGGACGGCCGACACCGGACATATCGGACGCCCAGCTCCTTCGCCCTCTCGAAGTAGGCATCGAACCCCTTGCCGAAGGCGCGCATGTCCATGTAGAAGACGGTGCACTCCAGGTCAGGTGCGTGCTCCTTGGCGATGATGGCCTCCTTGGTGGTGTACATGCAGCAGACCGAGGAACAGTAATCCCGCTCTGAGTCCCTGGAACCCACGCACTGGATGAAGGCGATGCGATGGGGACGTGCCCCGTCGGAGGGACGAACGAGTTGGCCTCCAGAAGGACCGCTGGCCGAGAGGATGCGCTCGAACTGGAGGCTGGTGACCACGTTTGGAGACCAGGACGCCCCAAGCTCGAGCGCTTGTCCGCATCGAAAAGGGTATAGCCAGGCGCTAGCACGACCGCTCCAACGTCGAGGTCCAAGATTTGCTCCTGCATTTTGTGGTCAATGGCTTCTGCTTCGCAGACCTCTACGCACTGGAGGCACTCAGCGCATATCGAACAGCTGAGGCACCGCTTCGCTTCCGCGACTGCCATCTCTTCAGTGAAGCCACGTTCGATTTCGCAAAATTTAGTTCTTCTTTCCGATGCGGGCTCTTTTGGCATCTCCTGCCGGGGTTGTTTCTCCACCTTCTCCCGGAGCTCGGTGACCTTTTCCTCTTCGATTTCACGGCCGGCCTTGAGATCCTCACCCCGTAGGTACCTATCGATGGATATCGCTGCCTCGTTACCGTGTTGGACGGCTTCCACTACGGAAGCTGGTCCTGTTACGACATCACCGCCAGCGAAAACACCGGGTATGCTTGTCTCAAGCGTTACGGGATCGACTTTGATAAGGCCGCGAGCTTGCTCCAACTGTTCAAAGCCGGTCAGGTCAGTCCTCTGGCCGATCGCGATTATTAGGGTGTCACCCTGAATTGTGGGAGCTGGGCGATCTTTATCAAATCTTGGAGCAAATTTCCCATCCTCCTCGTACACGGAGGCGCAGGCGATGGTTTTTAGCCCAGCGACCCTCCCGTTATCCGTCACAATCCTTTCTGGGCCAAGACGCGGATGAATTACTACACCTTCCTCTTCAGCCTCCTCTACCTCCCAATCATGTGCTGGCATTCTGTCCCTAGATGTAAGATCTCGCGTCTCTAGACAAACCAGATGAACCTCTTTGGCGCCCAAGCGCAACGAGGTCTTGGCGCAATCTATCGCTACGTTGCCTCCGCCAACCACAATCACCTTCTCTCCGAAAAAGTCAGGCTTTCGGTTGGCCTTGGCCTCTCGCAGAAAGGGCAATCCGTACAGGACGCCTTTAGACTCCACACCCTCAATAGGCAGCTTTGCCGGGTCTTGAGCTCCTATGCCGATGTAGATTGCCCTGAATTCTTTTCTCAGCTCCTCGAGCGGCACATCCCTTCCCACCTTGGTGTTCATTCGCAGCGTCATCCCGCGTACAAGGATGCGGTCGATGTCATACATGGCGGCCTTCGTAGGTATGCGGTACTCGGGCAAGCACGTCGTCATCATGCCTCCGGGTTTGGCAGTGGCATCAATAACTGTGGTTGGGTAACCCATCTCTACTAATTGGAGTGCGCATGTAAGACCGGATGGCCCTGCTCCTATGACAGCTACTTTCTCTTCTTTCGTTGGATCAACGGCTTCTGGGTTTTCTTCTCCATTCTCCATTGCATAGTCGACGACAAACCTTTTTAAGGCACGGATCGCAATAGGTTCGTCGACGTCTTTTCTCTTACACTCGTCTTCGCACGGGTGATGGCAAACACGCCCGCAGATTGCGGGGAACGGGTTTCTTTCCCTGACCACGGCAACGGCTTCCTTGAACTTGCCCTGAGAGATAAGTTTGACATAGGCTTGTGCATTGACCTTCGCGGGACAGGCAACCTTGCATGGCGATTTCTCGTCGAGTTTCTCTATCGTGAAGGCATTAGGTATCGCCTGAGGGTAAGGCCTATAAATCGCTTTCCTACTCGTAAGACCTACGTTGAACTCATCGATCACCTCCACCGGACACACCGCCTCACACTCAGCACATCCGGTGCATTTTGCCAAGTCGACGAACCTCTTATGTTTCCTAACCCTGACCTTGAAGTTCCCAGCTTCCCCGTCTATCTCTTCTATCGCAGAATAAGTGATGAGGGAGATGTTTGGGTGCCTAGCGACGGTGACAAGTCGCGGTGCCATGGTGCACATCGCACAGTCGTTGGTTGGGAAGGTCTTGTCGAGCTGTGCCATCACCCCCCCTATAGCAGGGCTTCTCTCCACGAGGTAAACCTTGAACCCGGATTCGGCCAGGTCCAAGGCCGCTTGCATGCCGCCAATGCCTCCCCCCACGACGAGCACTGCCCCAATCTTGCCGTTAGTCGTCTCTACCATCGCCCTCTCTCGGAATGTCACCCTTCCCGCCTAGCCGGCCCAGGCAGATCGCCTTGACTGGAGCGTCGTGCTCTTTACGGGGAATGCCCCTAGGCGCCAGCTTATTGGCAGCGATGGGGGCTCACTTGACAATGTAGGACTTTGCAGTAAACGATCTCTTGGCCCAGTAAAAAGAGAACTTTGGCCTCGTGGCCAATATGCTCAAGGGGGGTTAACTGCCTTCTTTATATGGGAGCGAACACACGCCAAAATCCTCAATAAGCACTTAGATCATCCCTTATGAGTTGAGCCAGCTTTTGCTTCAGGATCTCTTGATCAATGATCTGAAACTTCCCGCTCACCTCCCTCCAAAATTACATTATACGTACCTCCAAACGCGTCGCCTACCCTCGCCAATGCAACGGATCAGGTCGAGCGGGTAAAGTCCGCAAGCCCTGTGGATTGGACACGCACAGTTTGAGCCACACTTCGGGAAGGCCGCGAGGAACCTCCACCGGATAGATGTTCTCGCAGAGGAGGGACTTCTCTATGTCCTCCCGAGCTCTTCTTAAGCGGGTAACCAATCCGCCTCCCAAAAGGAAGTTGAGGAGCTGGCCGAGCCTTTCCCGGATGGGCCTACCACCTATCACCCCATTCCTTACTTCCCTGGGGCTGCTATCTCATCGCCGGCCTAGCCGAGCAAGAACTGTTATGCTGTATTAATGCGGCAGAGTTCGTGGGGCAGGCCGAGGTCCTCACCCGATATTGCGAGGTGGAGGAAATCATAAACGTGAAGGAGGTGTAGGTAGCGGACTGGCGGTATATCAACCCTCAGCAGGTGGCAAAGGACGCCGCCGCCCGGGAGGCGATCCCGAAGGGGTTGGCAAAAGAGGGGCAGGATGAAAGAGTTAGAGGTGCACGTGCAGGAGAAGCGTGGGGAGGCTGGGATATGGATTGAGGATGCCCAGACCCACGAAAAGATATACATGCCTGACGGGTTCTGGAAAGGCTTTATCACTTCTCTGCGAGAAGAGCATAAGGATGACCTTGCTGATCGTATTCAGGCAGCACTCGACGCTAGCATAAATGTGCGGCTCAACATGGAACACTTACTAAGATGCATGGGACGGCTGTACTCAAAAGAAGAATGTGAAAGTTGCCAAGAATTAATCCGGAAAGAGATTGAATTGTGGGGCGATACATAATAGCGCTATAGCACATAAACATTCCCAGCTTGGGTAGAAGCTTGAGATAAGAGGTTTAGGCCGCCAAGGCCTGTTTAGCCTTCCTCCGTAAGCTATGGGTGAAAGGCATTGTCTCAAAAAAATCGTAATAATTCCGTCAAACAGTTAGGAGAATACGGGTAGGAGTCACTGGTGTTTACCTCGAGCTGATCAACGGAAGGGGAATATATTTCCCCAGTTCACCCTGTTACGTCCTGAGGTTATCTCTCGCGAGGTAGACCTGACATGTAGAACCCACCTAAAAATGCCCTCTAGATTGCGCTTGAGGCACGTTAATCAGAAAAGTGGTGGGCCCGCCTGGAGTCGAACCAGGGACCTCACGCTTATCAGGCGTGCGCTCTAACCGCCTGAGCTACGGACCCACGCGTGATGAATATAGCCGCGCCTGGGCTTTCCCTCAACCCCTTAGACTTCCAGCGCCCGCGTGAGCTCCTCCTCGAGCAGAGGATCGATCACCAAGTCGAGGTCGCCGTCCAGCCCCTCCTCCAGCCGATAGATGGTGAGGCCGATCCGATGATCAGTCACCCGGGATTGGGGGAAGTTGTAGGTGCGGATCTTCTCCGAACGATCGCCGGTGCCGATCTGACGGCGGCGGGTTTCACGGAGCTCTGCTTCACGCCGCTTCTCCTCCAGGTCTCGGAGCTTGGCCCTGAGCAGCCGCAGCGCCTGCTCGCGGTTCCTGTGTTGGGAGCGCTCGTCCTGACAGGCGACCACGAGCCCGGTGGGGATATGGGTGATGCGCACGGCGGTTTCGTTCTTCTGCATGTGCTGGCCGCCGGGTCCGCTGGCGCAGTAG
>MTNI01000077.1 GCA_002011415.1 Candidatus Acetothermia bacterium JdFR-47 | reverse complement strand
CCCATGGAGGAAAAGCTCAATGAGCTGAAGGAGCGTTTGCAGCGGCTCGAGGCGCGGGTGGACATCCCCGCCCTGGAGGCCACTGTGAAGACCATCGAGCGNGAGATGTCCCAACCCGGCTTCTGGAACGACCGTGCCGCGGCNCAGGCCAAAGCCCAGGAGCTCGAAGCGGCCAAGACNAGGCTGGCGGAGTTCGCCCAGCTAAGAGAAGCCCTGGAAGAGGCCGAGGTCCTNTGGCAGCTAGCCGAGGAGGAAGNNGACGACGCCGTCCGGGCCGAGGTAGAGGAGCGCCTGAGGGAGCTCGAGGAGGCCCTGGAGCGGGCCCGAGTGCAAGTCCTCCTCTCGGGCCCCTATGACCGGAACGACTGTTTCCTCGCCTTGAACGCCGGGGCCGGGGGAACCGACGCCCAGGACTGGACCGAGATGCTCCTCCGCATGTACACCCGGTTCTGCGAGCGCCAAGGCTGGCAGGTGCGTCTCGTGGACGAGACCCCGGGGGAGGAAGCCGGCCTCAAGTCCGCCACCCTGGAGATCAAGGGGCCCTACGCCTACGGGATCCTAAAAGGGGAGACCGGGGTACACCGCCTAGTGCGCATCTCCCCGTTCGACGCCGCCCACCGGCGCCATACCTCGTTCGCCTCGGTCACCGTGACGCCCCAGGTACCGGAAGAGGACGTGGACATCAACGAGGATGACATCAAGGTGGAGGCCTTCCGGGCCGGTGGCCCCGGCGGCCAACACATGCAGAAAAACGAGACCGCGGTGCGCGTCACCCACATCCCCACCGGGCTCGTGGTTGTGTGCCAAAACGAACGCTCTCAGTACCAGAACAAGCTGACGGCACTCAGGATCCTCCGGGCCCGCCTCCGGGCCCTGATGGAAAAGGAGCGGGCCAAACGGCTGGAGGAATTGCGGGGGGAGCTCACTGANATNGAATGGGGCCACCAGATCCGCTCCTACGTGCTCCAGCCCTACCAGCTCGTCAAGGACCACCGCACTGGGGTGGAGGTAGGAAACGTGCAAGGGGTTCTGGATGGGGACCTGTGGCCGTTTATCTGGGCGTACCTAGAAGGCGGAAAGGGTGACGGCGACCGAAGCCCTTAAGCTGGCGTGTGAGCTCGCGGACCTAGCTGAGGTCCCGGCCGACTCCGGGGTCCTCGTCCCAGGTGATCTGGGCCGGAGGGTACTGTTCGCCATCGACGTGGGGGTGGCGGAATTGCTCCTCGCCAGGGTACTCGGGGCCAGTGGGGTCATCGCCCATCATCCGCCTGGCGGGCTCCCCCGCCTCAGGTGGCACCGGGTGCTGTGGCGGCATGCCGAGTTCCTCGTCCGCTACGGGGTGCCAGAGACAGAGGCACGGGCCGCAGTGGAGGAGCTGGTACGGGAGTTCGCCGCGCGGGACCACACCGCCAATTACGACCACGTGCCGGGGGCGGCCCGGGCCTTGGAGCTCCCCNTAGTCGGGATCCACACCCCCTTGGACGAGCTCGGCCGCCAGCGCCTGGCGGAGGTCGCGGAGGGGCTGCCCTCCGATGCCACGGTCGAGGAGCTCGTGCGGGAGCTATCCGCCCTCCCGGAGCCCTCCGCAGCCGCGACCGAGGTAGAGATCAGGGCCGGCACCTCGGAGAACCCAATTGNCAAGGTGGCGGTGCTGCACGGGGCAGGGACGAACGGGGGGTACCCGGTGGCTNCCTGTGCCTTCCGCCACGGGATCGACACGGTGGTCTACATCCACTGCTCGGAGGCGGCCGCGAGGAGGCTGCGAGAGGAGTTCCCCGAAAAGAACCTGATCGTCACCGGCCACATCGCCTCGGACTCCCTGGGCATAAACCCGTTCCTCACCGAGCTCGAAAAGCGAGGCCTCGAGGTCATTCCCCTGGACGTCGTGCCTGGCGCCTAGCCTCCTTGTCGGGCATCAAGCCAGGCCTGAAGGATGAGGACGGCGGCGAGTTTGTCCCGCACCTTCCTCTTCCGGCGCTCCCCTAGGCCGGCCTCCCGCAACACCCGGTCTGCCTCCACCGTGGTCAGCCGCTCGTCCAGGAATTCCACCGGGAGCCCGGTGCGTTCCGCGAGCGCCTGGGCGAAGGCCCGCACCTTGGCCGCCTGCTCGCCCTCGCTCCCGTCCATGTTCAAGGGAAGCCCCACCACAACCCGGGTCACGCCCTCCTCCCGGGCAAGCCGGGCGAGATACGCGAGGTCCTCTTCCAGGCCCCGCCTCTCGTAGACCCCGCGCCCCTGGGCGACCGTTCCGGTCTCGTCCGAGAGGGCGATCCCGATGCGCCTGTCCCCAAGGTCTAACCCCAACACCCTCATGACCCCGAGAGGATCGCGAGCGCCCGCCGGATCATCTCCTCCACCGGAGCGTCGGGGCACTCCCGCCTGAGCCGATCCAGGGCCTTCCTGGCCTCGGACTCGGAGAAACCCAGGGCTTTGGAGGTGAGGGCGCGGAGGACCACCTGCTCCTTCTCCCCGAGCGGGGTGATGACAGGTGGAGCTATCTTGGAAAGGCGCCCGGCGAGCTCCACCATCACCCGCTGGGCCGTGCGCCTGCCAATCCCCTTCACTTGTTCCAAGGCCGAAAGGTCCCCGTTCCTCACTGCAGCAGCGAGCTCCTCCGGGGGCAAGGCGGCCACGAGCCGGAAGGCGAGCCGGGGGCCGAGCTGGGGCACCGAAAGGAGCCCGGCGAACATCTCCCGCTCCTCCCGGGTGGCAAAACCGTAAAGCTCCAAGGCATCCTCCCGCACGATGAGATGGGTGTAAAGTCGCGTGAGCGCCGGTTCCGCCGCTTCCGCCGTGCGGGAGGGCACCGTCACCCTAATCCCCACGCCCCCCAGGCCGAGGACGAGGAACTCCTCTCCCCTCTCCACCACCGGCCCTTCCAAGTACTCCAACATCCCAGCGATGTCAGACCTCCTCTAGCTTGCCCCAGGGGGCAAGCCCCGCTTTCAGGGCGGAAAGCGCCTCGTCGGGGAGGGAGAGCTCCAAGGTGGGCGTCCCCTCGTACCCCTGGGAGATGATCCGAGCGCCCAGCCTTCCCGCCAAGGTCAGCGCATCCCCCAGCCGTTCCGGGGGGACCCGCACCTTGACCTGCACCTGGGGAACCTCCTCCACCACCCCGGCGGCAGTGATGGCCGCCCTTGCGGCCCCCCGGTATGCCCGGGCTAGTCCTCCCACCCCCAGCTTCACCCCACCAAAGTAGCGTACCACCACCACGAGTACGTTCCAAAGCCCCTCGCCCTCAAGGAGCTGGAGAATGGGCCGGCCGGCCGAACCCGCGGGCTCGCCCGCGTCGTCGGCCCGCGCCCGCTCTCCCTCCCGGCCGCGGATGCGGTAGGCGTACACGATGTGCCTGGCGTCGTGGAAGCGGCGCCTTAACTCCCCAAGGTGCCTGGCAACCTCCTCCTCAGAACTTACTGGGTAGGCGAACGCCAGGAACCGCGACCGCTTCTCGACGAGCTTTGCCTCAGCGGCCTTAGCGATCGTCCGCATCGAATGGTAAGGGCGGCTCCTCCCGGGCAAGCGCTTCGATCTCGCGGAAGGCGCGTCCCACCCGCTCCTCCTCCCCAGAAAGGAGGAGCACCACCGCCCCCTCGCCCACGCCTACCCCACCACTTGCGATGTGCTCGGCCTCGACCCCGTAGAGGAGCGCCGCCGCCTCAGTCTCGGTGACCACAGTGCCCACTAGGGGATAGAGGCCCACGGGAAGGCCCATCGTCCAGTTCACCCTCTGGGTGCCGAGCCTTCGGGCGAGGTCCGTCACCCGGGAGTGGCTCGACTTCAGCCGGGAGATGGGGATCACGATCTCCACCCCCCGGGCGAGGGCCGCTGCTATGTAACGCCCTACCGTCCCGCCGGTCCCCGAGCCCAAAAACACCCCACACACGCCCTCCGGGTCGAGCACGTTTCCGCCCTTTATGATCACATCCCCGGCGGAAAGCCGCCCCAGGATCTCCTCCGGGGAAAGTTCCACCGGCTTCCCCCGCTCGAGCACGACCTCGCGGCTACGTCTCTTCGCCGGGACCACCGAGAGCTCACGCCCGATGTAGCCAGCGCAGTGGGCCACCCTGTCCACTGGACGTCCCAGAAGCTCCTCGGCCACGTAGGCGTTAGTCGTGCCGAGAGTGACCACCACCAGACCCCCTTCCAGGGCCTCCCTCACCTGGGGCAGCGCTGCCACGCCCCGGGCGATGAGGCNCTTGGCNGCCGCCGGAGGCAGCACCACCACCGCTTTTGCCTGAGTCTTGCGCTCCATGCTATAAACCTAAGGGAAGGGCAAAACTTTGGCAAAGGGGTGGCTGCATGCAGTTCACCAGGGAGGAGTACGAACGGGAGAGGGCGGCTTTCAGGTGGGATATCCCGGAAGACTACAATATTGCGAGCGTGGTGGATGACCATGCGCAGAGGCAACCCGACCGCCCCTGCGTGGTGTGGGAGTCCGAGAAAGGCGAAAAGCGGGTGCTCACCTGGAGGGAGCTCTCCGAGCTCTCGGCGCGCTTTGCCGCCGTGCTCACGGGGCTAGGGGTGAAGAAGGGANACCCGGTGATGCACATCTTCCCCCGCCTCCCTGAGGCGTTCATCGTCCAGATCGGCACGTTCAAGGCGGGCGGGGTGGCTGTCCCCTGCACTGAGATGTTGCGCCCGAAAGAGATCGTCTACCGGGCTGAAGTGTCCGGGGCCNAGGTGATCGTGGCCCACATCTCCACCGCCGAGCAGGTGGAAGCTGCCTGGGGGAAGTGTCCGCTTGAGCATCGCATCCTGATCGGGGGCAAGCGGCCGGGCTGGATCTCATTTGAAAAGGCNGTCAGCCAGGCCTCACCAGCGACGCCCGTGCCCCTCTCGGCNCACGATCCCATGACCATCAACTTCACCTCCGGCACCACCGGCAACCCCAAGCCGGTCATGCACCGCCACCGCTGGATGTTCGGGCACAACCGGGTCACTGCCCGATACTGGTGGGCGGCAAGTTCCGAAGATTTCATTTGGGCCACCACCGCCCCGGGCTGGGCCAAGTGGTACTGGTCCCCGGTGGGGGTGGGGCTGACCTGTGGCGCCACCCAGTTCACCTACTACGGACGCTTCGACCCCGAGAAATACCTCGATATCCTAGCGCGCTACCCGATCACCAAGCTGTGCGCTACCCCTACCGAATACCGGATGATCGTGGCCCACGTGCCGAACCTCTCCTCGTACAAGGGGAAGCTCAAGCTCCAGGACGCGCTCTCCGCCGGGGAGCCCTTGAACGCCGAAGTCATCGACACCTTCCGGGAAGCGCTGGGGGTGACGATCCGCGACGGGTACGGGCAGACGGAGTCCGTGTGCCTGGTGTGCAACTACCCCGGGCTCCCGGTGAAGCCGGGGTCTATGGGGGTCCCCACCCCGGGACCGAACGCCACCGTGATCGACGAAGAAGG